>JAUYTB010000019.1 GCA_030695305.1 Bacteroidales bacterium | reverse complement strand
GCGTTTCTGGACAGAGTTGCTATCAGCGGTGAGAGTCTCAGGAATGGAGGGGTTGGCGGGGAACGTGGGGTTGCACCCGGGAGTGGGGTTGAGTATGAAGAGGTGCTCTACTTTGGGGCAAATGACGGGTATCTCTATAGTGTGAATGCGCGTAACGGGGTTTTTCGCTGGAGAATAAATCTGGGAGCACCTATTCTTGGAAACATAGTTGTATCAGACGGAATCCTCTATACTTGTGACTTCGCAGGAAATGTTTGGGCGATCTCTTTGCGCTAACATTTGAGGTATCAAGCCCAAATTTTTGGTTATCTTTATGAACCAAAATCTTGGGTTATGAAAAAGTACCGGATTATTAAAGAGGAGAATGTCTCTGGTGACATAGCTCTTTATCTGATAGTAAAGAGAAAAATCAACGAGTGGGCAGACTCCGTTCCAAATCACAATCTTCAACAACTGGGAGACCATATAGATATTAAGGCAATATGGTACAGACCAACATATCTGATAAAGTTGAAGAGTTTGTACGATACCCGTTATCTGAGAAAACAGATGGTGCCTTTCACCGGAGAGAGTTTGCCAAAACAGAGGTATTTCAAAGAGTCAGAAGTGGATGTGTGGGATTTTGATCTGGGTGTGTCAGAGGGGTTTGAAGATGGGTCTCGCAATTTTATTATTGAAGGATCTCAGCATATTGAACCTTGTGCGCGATGCGGAACAAAGGGAAGAGTAGACTGTCCGGAGTGCCGGGGAGTAAAGTATATTATCTGCAAAAGCTGTGGCGGTAAAAAAAAGGATGCGTGCGACAGATGTGATGGCACCGGGAATAGTAAGTGTTCTAAATGCAACGGTCGGGGTAGAATTGAGGTGCAAAAAATAAAAGAAGGTGAGTTTTACACCTACACCGACAATTTCTCCGGAGCAGAGATTCGAAAAAAACGCCCGGACACGACCTATGCGGCGTATGAAGATTGCTCTGCTTGTAACGGCAGGGGTAAGAATACGTGCAGTAAGTGTGGTGGAGACGGAGAGATTATCTGCAAAAATTGCGAGGGAAAAGGGAGGCTTGCCTGTAAAAGGTGTAGTGCCACCGGATCAATTACTTGCCCGGAGTGCAGTGGAAAGAGGTATATGCTACACAGTTTGATTATTGAACGAAAAGATCACGCCATTACGCACGGTCAGTTTATAACTCATGGTAAAATATTCGAAAATTTTGCTGAGTATAAAGAGAAGATTAGCAGTTTTACTACTCAGGGAGTCTTTTCGCTTATAAAAAATCAGGCTATTTCGCTGGAGGATCTGCCGGAGAGTAGTTTTATAGATAGATTTGTTGAGAAATATATCCAGAAATCGGCTGCTGCTGTTGAGGACAACCATCGAATGGCCAAGCAGTTGCTTGAGATAGATTGTTCGGACTCCTGGGTTGTGGATTATGAGTTTCGCGGATATTCCTACAGTCTGGTTTTGGCAGGAAGAGAGATGGTGGTTATTCCCGGGAAGAACCCGATCTCTGATTATGCAGAGGGATTTCTTAATGAGGCAGATACACTTTTGGAAAAGGGTGATGTGGTAGGGGCGTGGACTCTCTATAAAAAAGCTCAGGAGATTGATTCATTTGAACTGAGAGAGAGAGTCAACAGGGGGGAGGAGCTCTCCCTGGCCCTAATAAAGGGCTCCCATAAAATTGGGGCAATCATTGGGATTATTATCTCTGCTGCTGCTTTTATGCCGTATATTTATAACTATTATTTTCATGTAAATAAGGTTTTTGGATTTGCAGAGTTCATGAAAGATCCCGACTTTTTCCTCTACCGTCATCATCCGTGGGCAATGATGTTGTTTTCGCTTCTATTTCTGTACAGCGCATTCATAGCGGGTCAAGAGAGTATGAACAACAATATAAAGTTTATCTCTAAAAAATCTGCCCGAATAGCTACATCAATTGTTGTAACAGTACTTATGGCTGCACTTTTACAAGCTACTCTTATATTGCTCAATGCCACAGCCTTTACCCTTATAATCACATTTATTGTTTGGTTGTTTACATTCTGGGTTTAAATTTGGGGTCAAACCTCATTTCGCTATATTTGCAACTCATACTAATTTTTTTACCGGACGATGACGTACTCATCTTTTATCTCTGACACTCTCTCCAAACTATCTTCGCTTTACCCGCCAGAGGAGGGCAGGGCTATAACTGTCAGATTGTTGCAGCACTTTTGCGGCATAAGCTCCTATGAGCATTTGGTTGAGCCGTGGGGAGCCATCTCGCCGGAACATGTTAAAGATCTGGAGTTTGCTGTTGGGCAGATTGCGGCCGCCCGTCCATTGCAGTATGTTATAGGATATCAGGAATTTATGGGGATAAAAATCTCTGTAGAAGAGGGGGTTCTAATTCCCCGCCCCGAGACCGAAGAGCTGGTTAGTTGGGTTCTCAGCTACTTCTCATCTCCGGCTACTCTCAGAATCCTGGACGCAGCATGTGGATCGGGTTGCATAGCAACTGCTCTAATGTCAAAACTACCTAAGGCACAAATTTTTGCCTGCGACCTCTCTCCAAAAGCGCTTGAGGTAACTGCACGCAACCTCTCCTCTTTGCACGACTCTTCATCTGCCCCCAATAGCTCATCTGCCCCTGATAACTCATCTGCCCCCAATAGCTCATCTGCCACAAATGTTTTTCAATACGATTTGCTAAAGTCTCCTGTTGGGTTTCCTGTTGGAGATCTTGATATTATAGTGAGTAACCCTCCATATGTAAAAGAGTCGGAAAAGGGACAAATGAGGCCTAATGTTCTTGATTACGAACCGGCAGAGGCACTTTTTGTTCCAGATCACGACCCTCTTCTCTTCTATCGTGCACTGGAGAGACTTGCATCTGCACATCTCAAACCGGGAGGTGCAATTTTTATGGAGGTAAACGAGAATCTTGCAGAAGAAACTGCCTCAATTTTTGAAAAGGCGGGTTATGCATCAGTCGAGATTAAACGCGATATCTTTGGAAAAACAAGGATGGTGCTTTGCCAGATATGACCCTTGCCAAGGTCCACAAAAGTTTGCAAGGTCCACAACCCTTGCCAAGGTATTTTTTTTAAGTTTGCAAGGTAAATTTTTTTTCATACATTTGTTGCGAAGAAAAAACGATGATAAAAAACCTTAACATACAACTATGGTGGTGGCACAGTTCGGTAAGATCTGTGAGCACGGCTATGTTTGGATGATAAGTAAGTAAAGTGAATTAATTTAATTTAACCGATATACGAAGGTCCGGTGCTCACGCTCCGGGCCTTTTTTTTTATTTGCACCCGAACTCACCAAAAACATTAAATAATTTAAAAAAACAAGTGATGAAAACAACAAAGAAATTCCAGCTCGCAGAGAGCGAAATCCCAAGGCAATGGTATAATATTTTGGCAGATATGCCAAACCAACCACAGCCGTTATTGAACCCGCAAACCAGAGAGCCGTTAAAGCCCCAAGAGATGGAGGGACTTTTTGCTAAGGAGCTGGTTGCCCAGGAGTTTTCTGCCGAGCGATGGATTGATATTCCGGAAGTTGTGCGTGACTTGTATAAGGTTTACAGGCCAACACCGTTGGTTAGAGCTTTTGCTTTAGAGAAGGCGTTGGATACTCCTGCAAAGATATTCTTTAAAAATGAGAGCGTTAGTCCTGTTGGATCTCATAAACTTAATACAGCAATTGCTCAGGCATTTTACAATAAACAGCAAGGAATTAAGAGGTTGACAACAGAAACGGGTGCCGGGCAATGGGGCTCTGCAATGAGTATTGCCTGCGGATACTTTGGGATAGATCTTACGGTTTTCATGGTTAAGCAGAGCTATCTGCAAAAGCCATACAGAAAGATAGTTATTAATACTTATGGGGGTCAGGTACACGCATCTCCATCTGCATTAACCTCTTATGGCAGAGCCGTTCTGGAGAGTGATCCGGAGTGCAGGGGTAGTCTTGGCATGGCAATTTCGGAGGCGGTAGAGATGGCGGTAACAACTCCCGAGACTCGTTATACCTTGGGAAGCGTGCTTAATCATGTTCTTCTGCATCAGACAATTATTGGCCTTGAAGCAGAAAAGCAGATGGAGATGGCAGGAGAGTATCCCAATAAGGTAATTGCTTGCTTTGGTGGCGGTTCTAATTTTTCCGGAATTTCGTTTCCATTTCTTAGGCATAAACTTACCGGAGGGAGAGAGGTAGAACTAATTGCTGCTGAGCCGGCTGCATGTCCAAAACTTACTAAGGGTGTTCTGGAATACGACTTTGGCGATACTGCCGGAATGACTCCATTAATTCCAATGTACACATTGGGTCATGACTTCCAGCCCGAGCAGATTCATGCGGCCGGCCTTCGTTACCACGGAGGAGGTCAGATAGTAAGTCAGTTAAAATTAGATGGTTTTTTGAGCTCCTGTGCAATAGAACAAAAGGAGACATTTGATGCCGGCCGTCTCTTTGCCAAAACCGAGGGGATAATTCCTGCTCCTGAGTCCTGCCATGCCATTGCTGCAACCATCCGCGAAGCACTCAAGGCAAAAGAGAGTGGACATAGTGATGTCTTACTATTCAACCTCTCCGGCCACGGCTTGCTCGATATGGCTGCGTATGAAAATGGGTTTTAACAGAGTTAAGTTAAGGGATCTTCAAAATTGAGGATCCCTTATTAGCTTTTTTTGGAGTGGGTTCCTTTTATTTGGCCAGTTTAGAATTCACTTTCTCTTTAGAGTATCTCTCTGGGCTATTTAATATTTTTCTTTTATAAATTGCAATAACGGCGTTAGAGTCCACAATTCAGAATTAGTCATTCTGTGTGGAAATCTGTTGTCTATATGTCGGACCCCCTAAAGGTAGGCGTTCTAACAAGAGGAGAAATTTCACCGATCACATCTAAGTAGGTTTTCAGTAATTTTTTATTGTTAAGAGGATCGCCAATAAGTTTGATTATATTTAAACTATCTATTAGAACAGTGTGGAGAACTGTATCCTTAAAAAATAAAACTATACTGACTAAATAAACAACCTTCATAATTACAATTTTAATTTTAATAAATTGAAGTCGGGATAGTTAACAAGTACAGTGATTGCTTTGTCATCTAAAGTGTTGACCATATACATTGGGACACAATTGATTTTATAAGTTTTAATTAACTCTCCTTCGAAGCTCATTTTAATTATATATGAATATTCTAATTTGTGTAAATTATTTTCAAAATCAATAACAGAAAGGTCACTTTTCTTGGCGTCGTAAATCAATAAATAAATGAATAAATCGGTTACATATAAATGTTTGATAATACCTTTGTCCATTTTATTTTGATCAATTGCAAATTCTCTTTTACTAATATCATATTTGGGCTCAATTAAAAATTTTCTCCAATCAAGAAAAATGGTATTGTTTTTGACTGAGAAGCAAGAGATTGCATTTAATTCATAACAAAGAAGAAGGATTTTTTTCTTTTTTTTAGAAATTGATATTGCTGATTGGTAAATAGAAAAGATGTTATCAAAACTCTCTTCATCAAGAATATTATCTTCATATTCCGAAATCATACCATCTTGTTTATTATACAAGACTAACTTAGGTATTTTCCCGTCTAATTCCCTATAAACAAAAGTAGAATCATCAATAAAACGAATCAATGATCCTGCGGTCATCTGTGGCACTTCGAATGATTCAATACATTCTAAAGTATCTTTCAATAGTGTGTATTTATTCATTTTACACTTAACTAAATCCATCACATAGATTATGTTTTTATTATAGTCTATGTCTGTACAGAGAGGCATAAGAAATTCATTAGGGCCTCTACCTATAGATCCAAATCCAAATATTTTTTCTCCGGTATATTTATTCCATAATTGGATGTAATTATTATCCTCTTCTTTACCAGTTATATAGCCCATTTTTGTGTCATAAACAGAAAAGCCATAATCTTCCAAAACCACAGGTAATGTTTCTAAAGATGTAACACTGCATGTGTCAGTAAAGTCCATTCCAATAATTAAATACTTATTGTTTTCGCACGACTGGAGTAACCCAACAAGTAAAATAATAATAATTCTTTTCATTAATTTGTGCAATTTTGACTGGAGGAAAGACTATTAGATATTATTGAAAATAAAAGAATAACTACTATCAACTCAATTATGATATCTTGAAATCTCCTTCAATATTTTAATCATTATTGTTATTATTTCATTCAGAACGTTCATCGCTAATCAATACTCTGAAGCCAAGATCATTAAATGTTTATAAATCTTTTTCATATACATATAATTAGTAAATTCTGTTACAACTATTCTTCTATTAATTAATGATAGGACAGATACCCAAAAACGATTATTTAGATCAAAAGTATAACTGAAACGATATTAAGTCTGTCCAAACATTCATTTGGTCCTGTCTGCATCTGTTTTAAACGCAATCGCCCACTTGCTGATTTTTATAGTTAGCACATGACACGGTGAACATATTATCTATCCAAAGTACTTTATTCTTGATAGGTTTATGTTTTGCCCAAAATGGGTATTATTCTTTTAATCAGCTTTTCAGCACAAATCTAAAACGTATTATTGAAACATTTGCACACAAAACGCTCAAGGAACGCTCAAGGAACGCTCAAGAAATGCTCAAGATTTTAATTAGGTTACCCAAATATGCAATACACAAAAGGGGGACAGAACTTTTTAGCACATAATTTCTTTAAAATCAGAATATATGATAATACATAAAAAGGGTGACAGCCTTTGAAGTATGGAATAAGACTTGCAGTTCCCAGAAATACTCTAGCAAAGGCCAGTAAACCAGTGAACTTTGTAAGTCCCTAGTTTGCAGAGACTAGATGTAGCAACTCATGGTTTCTTTTACCTAAATCAGATGCTTTCTTAAAAAAACCTTTAGCGGTGCAGATAACTCCTCAATTCTTAAATTTCACCAAAACCATTACCGGGTTGTCGGTCTCTTTAAGGCGGCCGGCAACCTCTAGATATTTATCGGAGACTTTATGAGTTTCGGAGTAGGTGATGAAATTCATTGCATCAATTGAGGTGACTATGTGGTTGCAGGTACTCACATATACTGGCCATACCGCCGGCCCCCCTTCGAAATCGTCGGGAAATCCAATCTGATTTTTCTCCGGTTGATCTACAAGCAGAAACTCTCCGGTGATTTTATCGAAAAGAGAGCAGGAAATATCAAAAGTAACAATGTCATCTTCCGATTTTGCCCCGTGTTTAAGCATTATTCTCGGTTTATGAGCAGCAGCACCAAGCTTGAACTGGTCAAATATATATCTGGAAGATTCAAACGGGAACACATATCTAAAAATATTTGAACTGACATCGGCACGAGCTAAAACCTCACCCGGGATATCTCTTGGGTGGTATTTGCCAAAATTTATGCGAAACAGAGTGTCGACTTTAAAATCTTTATCCACCCGCAGGATATTTTCATCTAATCCATTGAATATTAACATTCCCTCATTTGAGCGAACCGCAAACACTTCATAAAATGAAAATCTGTACATCATAGGCAACGACTTCACAAACTCTCTCTCTTTGGAAGGATACTTAATCTTCAAAATTTTGTTTGATTTATAGTCCATTAAAATTGCGGAGTATTCATTATCTACTCCTCTCTTTATGCGTGTAGTAAACAGATACTTGTCATCTCCAAATGGTAGGCATTTATCCAATGTAATTCCGGGAAAGGTGTTCTTATCTGCCAGAACTCTTACGAAATTCCCCTCCTTATCATACAAAACAAATTTCTCAACAGACCTTATAATAATATTGCCATCCGGATCTACAGTGAATCCGGCAAGATATTCATACTCCTCCGGACCCCTTCCCGTTCTGTTGAATTTGAATAAAAATTTCCCGACTGAGTCAAATACAAAGATTGACTCTTCGAACCTTGTGCGGATATAATATTTGTTGTTTTCAAAAGCCAAAGAGCTCCACGAAACTTTGTCAATCATAGAATTTCTGTTGGTTTCGAGCGGGATATACTCAATAGACTCTGCAATTTCTGATAGCTGGACCACCCTACCTTTGCAATTTTTTTATACATTTGCCCCTCTAAACCTATATCTTGATGCAATATTTTGGCGAACTTATAGCAATTTCGGTTGCGGTATCGTGGACATTTACAGCACTCTTTTTTGAATTTGCAGGAAACAGAATCGGATCTCTGGCAGTGAATCTGCTTAGACTCTTCTTTGCTTTCTTCCTGCTGGGAGCTCTGCTCTATTTTACTACCGGCTCCTTTATGCCGGCCGGTGCAGATGGAAAGACCTGGCTTTGGATGTCGCTATCCGGTTTGGTGGGCTTTGTCTTTGGCGATCTGTGCCTTTTCTACTCTTATATTCTCATAACTGCCCGTTTTTCACAGCTTTTAATGACCCTTGCACCTCCCTTTGCCGCCCTTTTCGGTTGGATGATGCTTGATGAAAAGCTCTCACCGATGGGTTTTCTTGGAATGTCGGTAACATTGACCGGTATTGCAATTTCTATTCTTAAAAGGGGTGGTAAAAAGGGAGGAGCCGCTTCTGAGCAGAATGGCCAGGAGGCAGGAGGTGATATATCAGGCGGTAAGGAGAGAGATTACACTCTGGTTGCCGGAGTTAGTAGCATGGCGGTGGTGACAGACCCGGCTTTTGAAGGGGAAGATTCGGGTAGATCGGGAGAAGTTACCCAAAAAGTTGCGGGTTTGTTTGGGAAGATCTTTTCGGGCGTTCATCTTCATTTGCCTCTAAAGGGTGTACTGCTTGGCCTGGGAGGGGCTTTGGGACAGGGGCTTGGAATTGTGCTAAGTAAGATTGGGATGAATCACTATGCTGTTGCCGCAAAGGGATCGCAGGTTGCAGATTATATTCCGTTTGCTGCAACTCAGATGCGTATTATCACCGGAGTCATTGGGTTCTCTTTGATAATATTTCTGACCCGCAGAGCCGGGGTTTTGAAGAAAGGAATTAAGGACAGAAAGGCGATTGCAGCCATTTTCATGGGAGCAATCTTTGGCCCATTTGTAGGAGTCTCACTCTCGCTGATGGCTGTTCAGCACACCAATACAGCAGTGGCATCAACCATAATGGCCACCACCCCAATTATCATACTAATTCCATACGTACTACTCTATAAAAAGAAGATAAGCCCCATCGAAATTCTGGGAGCAATCCTCAGCGTTGTGGGCGTCTCGCTCTTTTTCTTGTAGAATGACACCTTGGCAAGGGTTGTGGACTTTCATCCACAAACGGATGCAAGGTCCACAACCCTTGCCAAGGTCTCACCTTACAAAATCTCTAAAATTATCTCTATCAACTACCTTATTTTCTGAGTTATAGGCTTGAGTAAAAGTTTTTGGTAATTTGATACTCTTCTTACTTTGCCATTTAAATTCATATCCAAATATCTTATCTCCTACCTCCTCTACATAATCCACCTCTTGTTGTTGTTTTGTTCTCCAAAAATAGGAGCGAGCGAGGCTTTGTTTGTATTGAATCTGCTTAACTCTCTCCGAAATGAGGAAGTTTTCCCAAATTGCTCCTTTATCCGCACGGAGGTCAATAGAGTTGAAATTTCCAATAACCATATTTCTAATACCATTATCGTAGAAATATATCTTCTTATTTGTTTTTATCTCATTTCGAATATTTCTGCTAAAGCTGCTCAATTTAAATATTACATATCCCTTTTCCAATAGATCAATATATTTGCTTACTGTATTTTTATCTACATTAACGACTTGAGCCAGTTCGGCATAATTAACTTCTCTTCCAATCTGAAGAGCAAGTGCCTGTATCAGTTTATCGAGTATTTCTGGCTTACGTATATCTGCAAAAGAGAGAATATCTTTGTATAGATAACTATTAACCAGATTTCTTAATATTGCAACCTCATCCCCGACATTATTTAAAACATCGGGATAAAAGCCGTACAAAAGCCTGTTTTCCAGATTCTGTTCTGCAAACAAATAACCATGTTTGTTCTCATACTCCTCCCAGGAGACTGGATATAACTGAAACTCCCATTTTCTGC
The DNA here is from genome assembly GCA_030695305.1 of Bacteroidales bacterium. Lineage (GTDB taxonomy): Bacteria > Bacteroidota > Bacteroidia > Bacteroidales > UBA932 > Bact-08. The sequence continues at coordinate 7,173 of JAUYTB010000019.1, read as the reverse complement.
CGGTTAAGGGTTCGTTAATTTTATTCGATAAATCAAAAGAAGATGAGCCACTTGCAAATAATTGGACACTCTTGAAACGGTCTGTAATTATTTTCATTGTAATGCCTATTCCATCTATCCTCTGTGCTTCATCTATGAATACATATTTTTTATTACCTAAAATTGCACGAATCTGTTCGGTGTTAGGGTTCGTTAATAAATTTCGTGCTACAGGATCATCCCCATCAAGTAATATAAAATCTTTTGATTCAAGAATTGACTCAATCAGGGTTGTTTTGCCAACCTGTCTAGGACCGGTTATAACTTTTGGCGGATATATTCATTTTTAGTTATAACTTTTGGTGATTATATTCACTTTAAGTTATGTTATCTTGCGTCTAGACCATCTGTCGCATCCACAAATGGATGCAAGGTCCACAACCCTTGCCAAGGTGTCACCTAAAAAGGTTACGGACAAGTTCCGGGATATCTTGAACGGTGATTACCTTAATGGATGGGGATTTGAGGGTTTTAGCAGTTGATGTGGTTGATGGTTTCCCGAATGAGGAGATGAAGATTTTTTCGAAACCGAGTTTTTCGGCCTCTGCAATACGGCGCTCTATTTGGGCTACGGGGCGTATCTCTCCGCTGAGCCCTACCTCTGCTGCAAAGCAGTATCGCTGGGAGATTGCAACGTCAAAGTTAGATGAGAGGATGGCGCATACAACGGCCATATCGCATGCGGGGTCGGTAACTTTAAGCCCACCTGCCATATTTAGAAAGACATCTTTGGAGGCGAGGAGAAATCCGGCCCTCTTCTCCAGCACTGCAAGCAGCATGTTTGTACGACGTACATCGAAGCCGGTGGCCGACCTTTGTGGTGTCCCATATGCAGCTGTGCTCACCAGTGCCTGTGTCTCAATTAGAAACGGACGGGTTCCGTCTAACATTGCAGCAACTGCAATACCGGAGAGGTTCTCTTTGTGCATCGGGATAAGCATCTCCGAAGGGTTTTCTACCTCACGCAGACCTGTGTTAACCATCTCAAAAATTGCAAGCTCTGCTGTGGAACCAAACCTATTCTTTATGCTTCGTAAAATTCTGTAGGAGTGGCGTGTATCCCCCTCAAACTGAAGAACAACATCTACAATGTGCTCCAAAATCTTTGGGCCGGCAATCATTCCATCTTTTGTAATATGACCTATTAATATAATTGGGGTATTTGTCTCCTTGGCGTACTTAAGAAGAGCGGCAGCAGACTCTCTCACCTGCGAAACAGAGCCGGGAGAGCTCTCTATGTTTTGAGAGTAAACAGTTTGTATAGAATCTATTACAATTAATTGCGGTTGGTTTTCATTAGCCCTGGTAAGGATGTTCTCTAAAAGCGTTTCGCACAGAACAAAGCAGTTATCGTGGACACCTCCAAGCCTTTGTGCTCGCAGCTTAATCTGCTTGGCGCTCTCCTCTCCCGAAACATACAGCGTCTTTAGTCCGGGGCTGTTTAGGGGAATCTGCAAAGAGAGTGTAGATTTTCCGATTCCGGGCTCACCTCCAATCAGTACCATTGACCCCAGAACCAGCCCTCCACCAAGGATTCGGTCTAACTCCCCGTTTCCCAGGGAGATTCTATGTTCGTCGGTAAAATTAATATTGGAAAGTGGCTCCGGTCTGGGATTCTGAACAGGCAGAAAACTCATATTACGCGCACCGCCGCCACCACTATCCTTAGTTATTATCTCCTCCTGAAGAGTATTCCACTCTCCGCATGAGGGACATCTGCCCAGCCATTTACTGCTCTCACTCCCGCAAGATGTACAAAACCAGCCCTTTTTGATTTTAGCCATAAACAATTTTATTGAAAAACAAATATAGTAAATAAGATTTCCATTTTCTATTATCTTTGTAACCCTGCGGTTTTTGATAATTGAGACAGCGATGTAAATAAAAGATTGGTAACCAATTGTATAACATAATTTTAACAGAGCTATGAAAAATATTATCGGCACTTTACTCTCTCTCCTGCTGCTATATCCGGCAACCCTTTTTGCTCAGGATAATGATGCAATTGTTCGCAAAACCGAGCAGTATGCAACTGAAGTTATGAAGCTGTGGCAGATTCCCGGTATGGCTATCTCCATTGTTAAAGATGGAGAGATGATCTATTCTAAAGGTCTTGGAGTTAAGGAGATGGGCAAGAAAGATTTAGTAAACCCAAATACCCTTTTTCAGATAGGTTCTGTCTCAAAATCTTTTACTGCAGCCGTTATGGCATCGCTGGTAGATGAGGGCAAAATTAAGTGGGAGGATACTGTTAAGAATATTCTTCCGGATTTTAAGCTGTACGATAAGTGGGTAGAGGAGAATCTTTTGGTTAAGGATATTATGACTCACCGCTCCGGCCTTCAGGGTCAGCTTGGCACATATATTCCAAATATGGGTTACGAGAGGGATGATGTCTATAACATGCTTCCTCTTCTAAAGCCAAAGTACAGTTTGAGAGCTTCTTACGAATACAACAACATCACTTTTCTGATTGCTTCCAAGATAATTGAGAAGTTAACCGGCAAGAGCTGGGATCAGAACGTTAGGGAGCGAATTTTTAATCCGCTGGGTATGAGCTCTAGCCATACAACAGGAGAGGAGTTTGCTGCTGCAAATTACGCTGCAACACCTCATGAGTTTAGTTACAAAAAGGGCAAAATGCTCACAGACAGTACATGGAACGACTCTGTTGCAGTCAATCCGCTATACGATGATGAGCAGGCACTTCACTGGCTTACAGTAATAGGGCCTGCCGGTTCTATCAGTTCTACAGCAAATGATATGGCTAAGTACACTCTGTTTCATCTTAATAAGGGGATGGTAGATGGCAAACAGGTTATTTCCCGTGAGCAGGCAGAGTTTCTGCGCAGAGGTCATACAATTACATCTCAGGACTCCTCAAGGATTACTCTTTATGGGCACTGCTGGTTTATTGAGCAGAACAGCAGATACAGGGTTATATTCCATACCGGAACCACATGGGGTTTCACCACTCTTTGTGCATATATTCCGGAGATGGATCTGGGGATTACTATTCTCGTAAACTCAGAGGCACCTGCATTTCCTCGTTATGCAATTATGAGGCGTATGATTGACCTCTATAAAGGGTTCCCGGATAAGGATTATAATAAGATGTTCTATGAGGAGTGGCTGGTATCTGCACAAAAGGGAGTACGTACATCAGAGAAAAAAGAGGCAGATATCCAGAGCAGCCCTGCGCCGCTATCTACCAAATTGACAGGAATATATGACAGGGGAGAGCTATTTGGAAAGGCCGTTGTTACTCTGGAGGATGTAAAGGGGAGCAAGCCAGAGCTCTACATAACTGTTGGTCCAAAGGGTTGGAAGAGCAAGCTTACACACAAGAATGGAGGGGAGTACAGGTTCCGTATGGGGGGCAATGAGTTTAAGGTGACATTTATCATAGATAAGGATAGCGGAGAGTGCACAGGCCTGGATATGAATTTTGGTTACACCGAAAATTTTGGTGTCTGGAAAAAGAGCTCTAAATAGATTGAAATTAAACTAAGATTAGAAATAATTATTAAGATAAGCCAAAAGAAAACTAAGAAGAACACAATAAATAATATTATTAACCGCTCCCCTTATGGGGACTAAAACAAAAAATGACAAAATGACTAAAAAAAGCCGTTTTGCCCGAGTATTAGACACTATAGAAGTGGTCGGGAACAAACTGCCCCATCCTGCCACAATTTTCTTAATGATGGCAGTATTGGTGGCTCTTCTCTCGTGGTTGGCCTCCGCCTTTGATTTACAGGCAATTCACCCCGCAACTGGGGAGATAATCAAGGTTAAGAATCTGCTTAGTGCCGATGGTATTAGGTGGATCTATACCAATGTAGAACCCAACTTTGTTAAATTTCCACCTCTGGGCCTTGTCCTGGTTATTATGGTGGGTATAGGTGTTGCAGAGGGCTCCGGACTCTTTACAGTACTGGTTCGCCAGCTTGTATTGGGTGCGCCTAAGAACCTGATAACTGCAGCAATCATTATAGCCGGTATCTTCTCTCACCTTGCATCTGAGGTGGGTTATGTAATTCTGATCCCTCTTGGTGCAATGATTTTTCACGCTTTGGGGCGTCACCCGATGGCCGGATTTGCAGCTGCTTTTGCGGGGGTGAGCGCCGGATTCGGTTCAAACTTCCTTATCGGATCGGTTGACCCTATTCTTGCAGGGCTATCTACATCTGCAGCGCAGATTATTGATCCGGAGATGAACATTAATCCTATGGTTAACTACTTCTTTATGGTGGTGAGTGCCATAATGATAACCATTGTGGGTACGTGGATTACCGAAAAAATTGTGGAACCGCGATTGGGTAAATATACAGGCAACGAAAAACCTCTTGAAATTGAGCAGATTACGCCTCTTGAGAGAAAGGGTTTGCGTTGGGCCGGATATGGAACACTAATATTCGTGGCTCTTATGGCCTGGACAATCATTCCGGAGGATGGACTTTTACGTGATCCCGAAACCGGTGGTATTCTTCGCTCTCCATTCTTTTCCGGTATTGTTGTAGGGCTTTTGCTTCTCTTTATGGTTCCGGGTATGATCTATGGAATAATTGTTAAGAGTATCAAAAACGATAAGGATGTTGTAAAGCATATGACCCACTCTATGAAGGGGTTAGGCGGATATATTGTTCTTGTATTCTTTGCGGCACAGTTTATCTACTGGTTTAACTACTCAAATCTGGGACTTGTTCTTGCAATTGATGGTGCGCAGTTCCTTAGCCATATAGGCTTTACCGGAATTCCTCTTATTATTGCATTCCTGTTGCTATCTGCATTTTTGAATATGTTTATGGGGAGTGCTTCGGCTAAGTGGGCTATTATGGCACCAGTATTTATCCCGATGTTTATGCTTCTTGGCTACCACCCCGGCTTCACTCAGGCCGCTTTCCGTATCGGAGACTCTGTTACAAATGTTATTACCCCTATGATGAGCTACTTTGCTCTAATTGTAACATACGCTCAGCGGTATGACGAGAAGAACGGTATTGGAACCATAATCTCCCTAATGATCCCTTATACTGTGATATTCATGATAGTATGGGCAATCCTAATAACCTTATGGATGTGGTTTGGAATACCGGTAGGATTTGACGGACCTGTCTATCTGCCTTAATTGCTGTAGATTGGCTCTTGAATAAGTTGTGCAGATCACTTACTGAATAAAGATTTTGCAATTCCCATCTCCAATCCCCGGAGCTCTGCAATGCCCCTTAACCGGCCAATGCAGGAGTATCCGGGGTTGGTTTTTTTAGAGAGGTCATCACAAATCTGATGTCCGTGATCTGGCCTAAGGGGTATTGAGATCTCTCTCTGTTGCTCTATCTCTAAAAGGGCCTTCATTACATTGTACATATCCACATCACCCTCCAGATGGTTGGCTTCGTAGAAGCTGCCATCCTCATCTCTTTTTGTACTCCTAAAGTGAACAAAGTTGATACGATTGGCAAATTTGTGCATAATATTCACCAAATCATTATCGGAGCGGACACCAAAGGAGCCGGTGCACAGGCATAATCCATTTGATACATTGGGAACCTCTTTAATAATCTTGTCGAAATCCTCTGCAGTACTAAGAATTCGGGGTAAGCCAAAGATAGAGTATGGAGGGTCGTCCGGGTGGATTACCAGCTTTATAACGTGTTTATCTGCAACAGGCGTGATCTCTTTTAGGAATTGAATAAGATTAGATCTTAACCTCTCTGAATCAATATCTGAATATCTATTTAAAGCATCCCGAAACTGCTCAACTGTGAAACTCTCTTCCGATCCGGGCAGCCCGGCTATAATGTTTCGGGTTAGAGAGTCTCTCTCTGTCCGGGGCATCTGTTCAAACCTCTTCTTTGCCCTCTCTATCTCATAACGGGTGTATTCTGCCTCAGCCCCCTCTCTCCTTAATATAAAGAGATCAAACGCCATAAATGCTTCTTTGTCAAATCTTAATGCTTTTGAGCCATCCCCAAGCGTATAGGCCAAATCTGTACGAGTCCAGTCCAATACAGGCATAAAATTGTAGGTGACCGTTTTAATTCCGCAAAGAGAGAGGTTTATAAGAGTCTGTTTATAGCTCTCAATATATTTTAAGTAGTTGCCGGTTTGAGTTTTTATATCCTCATGGACGGGAACGCTCTCTACAACACTCCAGGTTAACTCTGCAAGAGAGAGCTCCTCTTTTCTCTTCTCAATTTCGGGAATAGTCCAAACCTCTCCGTTAGGTATATGGTGCAGAGCAGTAACCACGCTTTTTACTCCTGCCTGTCTGATATCCCATATAGAGACAGGGTCATTGGGGCCGAACCATCTCCAGGTCTGTTCACATAGATACATAGTAAGAGTTTAAATATTAAATTGAAAATGCATCAAAACCACCATCAATCACTGTAACTGTACCGGTTACAAAAGCAGAGGCATCACTGCAAAGCCAGTGAAGGGTTCCAAGAATCTCTTCTGGATCTCCAAATCTAGCGAAAGGGGTATGCGCAATAATGTTTTTTGCTCTTTGGGTGTATGAGCCATCTTCATTCAAAAGCAGGGCTCTGTTCTGTTCGGTTATAATAAAACCGGGAGCAATTGCGTTAACTCTTATCTGTGGGCCATATTTTATTGCGAACTCACTTGCAAGATATTTAGTGAGATTTGTAACTGCGGCTTTTGCTGCTCCATATCCAACAACTCGGGTAAGTGGTCTTATGGCAGATTCAGATGAGATATTGATAATTATGCCCCTTCTCTTCTCTGCCATTATTTTGGAGAAGACAATCGTTGGTAAAAGGGTTCCAAATAGGTTTAGATCTACAACAAACTTAAGAGAGTCTATATCCAGGTCGAATATCGTTTTATCTGGGGGGATTGTTGCTCCGGGAACATTCCCTCCGGCTGCATTGATAAGGACATCTATTGTGCCGTATAAGGCCATAATTTGGGTATAGTTCTGCTCAAGCAAATCTCTGTTGAGGACATCTGTATGTAAAAACGAGGCCTCTTGACCTCTCTCTCTTACAGCTTTTTCCAGAGCTTTGCCCGCAACATCATTTCTGTCAAGTATTACCACTCTACACGATTGTGCTGCAAAATAATCAACCATTTTTCTCCCCAATATGCCGGCTGCACCGGTAATTA
>JAUYTB010000017.1 GCA_030695305.1 Bacteroidales bacterium | reverse complement strand
ACGGGATGAACGAGTGTTGCCTAAATTTTTTGGGAAAGGGGATTGCACACCCTTTGGGAGAGCGTTTCTCCATTAAGATAATGGACTTTATGCGTAATGTTCTTGAGGAGTTTCAGGAGGAGACAGGCAATATTTACAATCTGGAGGCCACACCAGCAGAGAGTACTTCATACCGTTTTGCAAGAGTTGACACCAGGCAGTATCCGGATATAATCACTGCAAACAGGGATGCTTATAGTAAAGGAGCTGCCCCCTACTATACCAATTCAACACAGCTGCCAGTGAACTATTCCGATGATATATTTGAAATTTTGACTCTTCAGGACAGATTGCAGACAAAATACACAGGAGGAACTGTTCTTCATATATTTACAGGAGATAAAAATATGCCGGCTGCAGCTGCTGAGAGTTTAATCAAAAAAGTAACCGGCTCATTCCATCTTCCATATGTTACCATCTCTCCAACTTTTAGCATCTGCCCTTCTCACGGCTATATCTCGGGTGAATTCAGCAGATGCCCTGTATGTGACTCTCTATGCGAAATCTACAGTAGAATAGTAGGTTATATGAGACCTGTAAGTCAGTGGAATGAGGGTAAACAGGAGGAGTTTAAAGATAGATTATTGTACAGCTTTCAAGAGTCAGAGGTTATCTGATTAGAGTCATATGAGAATAGGAGGATTTGTAAAACAGAGCTTTATAGATTGGGAAGGGAAGATTTGTGCTGTTCTATTCACAAAAGGGTGTAATTTCAGATGCGGTTATTGTCATAATCCGCATCTGGTATTGCCCCGGTTATACAACCAAAGCATAGATGTCGATTATAAATATATAACCGAATACCTGGTCTCAAGAAGAGGATGGCTGGACGGAGTGGTTATCTCCGGAGGGGAGCCAACCATTCACAAAGATTTGCCGCAATTGATTGAATCAATTAAAAAAATTGGTTATCAAATTAAACTCGACACCAACGGTTCAAATCCCGGAATGATTAAATCTATAATAACAAACAGACTGGCAGACTATATTGCTATGGATATAAAAACCGTTACCGAGACAGAGTTATACAAAAAAATTTGCGGTATAAGTGACAACAATTTATGCCATAAAATAGAGAGTTCTATCCAGTTGCTTAAGGAGTCCGGAGTACCATATGAACTAAGAACAACTCTCCTCCCGAATCATCACACCAAGGATACAGAGAAGAGATTAAAGGCACGCTTCTCCTACTGTAATTATAAATTTCAGGAATTTCGGGAATTCGTCAGCGATTAGCTCTTTTTGAGTACTCCGCCACCGCTGTTTCCTGTTGGTTTACCTCCGGATAATGTCCATATTCCATTAACCAGCACCTCATTTATACCTGTTGCAAATTGATGTGGGCTGGCAAAGGTGGCTCTATCTGCAATAGTTGCCGGGTCAAAAACAACAATATCGGCATAATAACCCGGGATTAGAGATCCTCTATCTCTTAACGCGAGTCTGGAAGCGGGAAGAGATGTGCATTTTTTAACTGCCATGGAAAGATTCATTAGCGACTCCTCTCTGCAGTACTTGCCAAAAAATCTTGGAAAAGTGCCATAAGATCTGGGGTGAGGCATACTCTTTGCGAGCGGGCCCTCCGGTGAGTAAACACTGCCATCAGATGCCGGAAATCCCAGCGGATGAGAGAGAAACATCTTAACATTCTCCTCTGTCATTGCAAACCCGATTATACTTACAGAGACATTCTCCTCAATCAAAAGATCGCGTATAAATGACCATGTATCCTTGCCTGTAATTTGGCAGCACTGCTCTACATTGAGACCAATAAACCTCTTATTATCCTCCACTCTGCAGGATGTAACCACAACATTTGCCGGGCCTCCCAATCTGGCAATACGTGAGAGTGCATACTCTCCTATATTTTTGGATATCTCTTTATCGCGCAATCTAACAACAATATCTTCACGACTTCCGTCTCTGTGCGAAAGGGGGATAAATGAGGACATCCCTGTAGAGAATGCAATATATGGATAGCGGTCAAAAGCGATATCCACCCCCTCCGAAGCGGCTCTCTCAATTTGTCGTAAAAGAGCAGGGGCTTTATGCCAATTCGCTGCGTTCTGTGCCTTAAGGTGGGATATCTGAAGTCTCACTCCGGAATCTTTTGCTATTTGGATGGCTTCGGCAACAGACTCCTCAACCCTGTCATCCTCGTTTCTCATATGAATGGCAAACAGGCCGCCATAACTTGCAACAACCTTACAGAGCTGTGCAATCTCCTCATTGGTTGCATATGATCCCGGGGTGTACTCAAGTCCGCATGACATTCCAACAGCTCCCTGCTCCATCTGAATAGAGAGGATGCTCTTCATTCTATCCAACTCTTCGTTTGTGCATCTGACATCTTTGTCTCCTACTACAAACTGACGGAGATCTCCCTGACCTACAAAACTGCCATAGTTTATACCAAGGGGATTTTTTAATATATCGTCATAAAATCCGGAGATACTCTCCCATCTTTTCCCCGGAAAAGGGCTAGAACCACAGTTACCTCCAATATCTGTTGTGACTCCTTGATAAATTTTACTGTCGCCTAGGGGCGCATCTAAAAGATTACTGTCTGTGTGCGTATGAATATCTATAAAACCGGGAGATACAGCTGCACCTTTGGCGTCAATAATAACATCGGCACTTTCACCTATGGAAGAGGCTATAGCAGAGATCTTTCCATCTTTAATTCCTATTTCACCCGGAAACGGAGTGCCTCCCTCGCCTGTGTATATTATCCCACCCTTAATGATAGTGTCAAAGCGGTTGTTTGCCTTTAAAAGCGAAGTTGTGGCGTAGCCCAGGCCAAAAGCGGCGCCTGTCATTAAAGAGCTTTTAATAAAATCTCTTCTGTTAATTTTGCTGCCCATAGGTTAATATTTTTAGAATAAATTATTATCTTTTTATACTTATTTAACACCATTCTAATTCTTTACCTTTACCCCTTCGCTTTTATAAATTCTCAACTCCTCTCCAAGAGAGTAGACAAGATAACCCTCTATTCCCGGGGTGCTCGCAATTATCTCCTTAGCCCTCTCCAACCCGGCAACCATAAACCATGTGGCATAGCCATCTGCAGTCATGGCATCTGAGGCAATTACCGTCGCACTCAAGAGGTTGTGTTTAACAGGGTAACCACTTTTAGGGTCAATTGTATGAGAGTAACGCTCTCCGCTCTCTTCGTAGAATTTTCTGTAGTTCCCCGATGTTGCAAGCCCCCCCTCTTTAAGAAGAATTATATCCTGAAGATCTGCCCCCTGAATAAGATTACCATCTACCGGTTTGTCAATACCCACGCTCCACTCCCTACCCTTAGGGTTTACCCCTTTGCAATATATCTCTCCTCCTACCTCTATTAAAAAGTTTTTTACCCCTCTTTTAAGAAACTCCATCGCAATAACATCTGCAGTATAACCCTGGGCAATTGCATTAAAATTCACAGATACAAGAGGGTCGCTTTTAAAGATAGTGTCACCTCTAAGCCAAATCTTATCCATTCCGGTAAGCCGGAGAGCAGAATCAACTCTCTCTTTGGTAATAATCTCCCTGTTCTTGAATCCAAACCCCCATATATTAAAAAGAGGAGCAGCCGATACATCAAACAGCCCATCACTTATTTCATAAATATTGAGTGACTTAATAAATACATCTTTGAAAAGAGAGTCGACAACCACACTATCTCCGTTATTAACTCTTGATATAAGAGAGCTCTTATTATAGACAGATAGAGAATTATCTACATTGGTGAGAATTCTCTCAACCAGAGAGTCCGGAATAACTCCGCGCTCGTCCGAATAGATTATATGGTATGTTGTCCCTTGTGTAAAGCCGTCAATTGTTCTGTAAGCGGGAGATGTACAAGATCCGGCAACCGTAAAAGCGATCAGCAGATATGCAATCCCTTTGATAATAATTCTCAGATATTTCATTCCAAAGCTCATTTTGGCACAAATTTAGAATAAAAAAATATATCTTTGCTCCTTTAATTTCGACCTCAGTAATAATAGTATGAGAAAGTATTCAGTTTTTTTCACGTCACTGCTCTTAATAACAGTTTTCGCTTTTACATCGTGTAAGAAGGATAAGGGCGGTACAGATGATACACAATATATGACGGGGACACTAACTTACACTCTCCCCGGTTTTTTAACAGCATCACAGGAGATTGAACTCTCTGCATCCGGGATTACAGAGCCGGAGAGCGGTCTTGTTTATAAATGGACAACCACTGGCTTTAGTGCTGACTCCATTATTGGACAAAACGTAACAATTACTGCTCCTGCTGCTCATGGAGATTATCAAATAATTCTCATAGTATCCCATCCTGACTACGCTTCCAAAACTTTAACTAAAAATACAATCGTAATTAATCCCGTAAACCCCGAGAGTTTCTCTGGCGTTATTGACGGTCCCGGCAGCTTTACCGATGTCCGTGACGGCAAGATATATAAATACAAAAAAATTGACAAACTAGATTGGTTCACATCAAATCTCAAATGGAGAGGTGCAGGAAAACCATATAATAACGAGGCTGCACTTACAGATATCTACGGTGTGCTATATACATGGAACGAAGCAACAGGGGGAGTAAGCTCTTCCGGACTAGGTAACGGGCCACGCGGGGTGTGTCCTCAGGGGTGGAGTATTCCTACGCGCCAGGATTGGGAGAATCTGGGATCAGCAATTAATGGTTCGCCAGTGAACTTTGACGGAGATTGGAAGGGCCTTGGTCAGAAGTTATCTGCAAATGCACTTCTAAACGGAATCGGCGTATGGAAATTTAGTCCCAACAATCTCAAAGAGAACATTCTCGGGTGGAATGCTCTTCCGGGCGGAAGCTCTTCAAATAACTTCAAGAGCTACTCTAATATAAATCAGTTTGGTTTTTGGTGGAGTTCGTCCGAGAGAGACTCCAAAAACGGAGAGTACAGACTAGTCCATTTTGATATGGCAGATTTCCCGTACAATTTTGCAGATAAAGGGTTCTTTGGTGCATCTGTAAGGTGTGTGAGGATTGCTCAATAGAAAAAATTAACAATTTAAAATATAAGGTAATATGAAACTTTCTAAAGGTCTCATTACGCTACTAATAGTATTAGGCGTAATCCTAATCATCTTCCTGTGGGTCAAAAACAGCTACAACAGTATGGTTCAGCAGGAGGAGCAAGTTACTACGGCATGGTCTCAGGTAGAGAATGTCTATCAGAGGCGTGCAGATCTTATTCCAAACCTTGTAGCCACTGTAAAAGGCTATGCATCACACGAAAGAGAGACTCTTGAGGGGGTTGTGAATGCAAGAGCAAAAGCTACTCAGACAACTATTGACCCTACTAATATGACTCCACAAGCCATGGAGAAATTCCAACAGGCACAGGGAGAGCTTTCACAGGCGCTGGGACGTCTTATGGTTGTTGTAGAGAGATATCCCGATCTTAAAGCAAACCAAAACTTTTTGGAGCTGCAGTCGCAACTGGAGGGGACAGAGAACAGAATTACTGTTGAGAGACAAAAGTACAACGAGAGTGCCAGAGTTTTTAACACAACTATCCGTATGTTTCCAAAGAACATGATTGCGGGTATGTTTGGATTTGAAAGAAAGATCTACTTCGAAGCCAAAGAGGGTGCAGATGTTGCTCCTGTAGTTGAGTTTTAATCGTGGGGGCCTCGGCATTTCTTTCAAAAATTGAGCAGGAGCAGATTGTAAAGGCGATTGAATCTGCAGAGCTCAGCACCTCAGGAGAGATTCGTGTTCATATTGAATCTCTTTGTAAGGGAGATCCCGTTGAGAGAGCTGTCTTTGTCTTTAACAAGCTAAAAATGTTTGAGACTAAAGAGAGGAACGGCGTCCTGATATATATTGCTCTTAAATCTCACAAATTTGCAATAATTGGAGATTCAGGCATAAACGAAAAAGTTGACGACAACTTTTGGGACGAAGAGAGAGAGCTTCTTCTCTCCCATTTAAAAGTGGGGAAAATAGCAGATGGGCTTATATCGGTTATTGAGAAGGCAGGCAACAATTTAAAAAAACACTTTCCATATCAGACAGATGATACTAATGAACAGAGTAATGAGATATCTTTTGGCGAGTAAAAGGGCAGTAATTCTCTCCCTTTTACTACTTATGCCGGTTCTGCTACTGTCGGGTGTTCCACCAAGACCGGTACCCCCTGTTCTAGTTAACGATCTTGCAGGTGTATTGAGCCAAAGTGAGAGGTCAGATCTGGAGAAGAGGGTTGTAGAATTCTCGCAAAACACTTCTAATCAGATAGTTATTTTGACAATATCCTCTCTTGACGGTATTGATAAAGCAGAGATGGCTTATAAAGTAGGACAAAGCTGGGGTGTTGGTGATTCCAAATTCAATAACGGGCTCGTAATACTTGTAAAGCCAAAAATTGGCAACGAAAAAGGAGAGGCATTTATTGCTACCGGATATGGTCTTGAGGGTGCTCTTCCTGATGCGATATGCAGAAGAATAGTAGAAAATGAGATGATTCCCCTGTTTCGCGAGAACAATTACTATGGTGGAATAGATAAAGCACTCAATGTAATAATGCCAATTGCAGCAGGAGAGTATAGCTACAAGGAGTATAAAGGGGGAGAAGAGGGGAGCGCTGCTGCTGTTTTTGTCCTTATCTTGGTTATCTTCTTTATAATTGTTGCTATCGGAAAAAAAGGTAACACCACCAATCTTGGAGGGGGGAAAAGAGGAGGTCCAAGTGCTCTTGACCTGCTGATTTTAGGATCGCTTCTATCTGGAGGGAGAGGAGGACGTTCCGGAGGCGGAGGGTTCGGCGGTGGCGGATTTGGAGGAGGCGGATTCGGAGGCTTTGGAGGAGGCGGGTTCGGTGGAGGAGGAGCAGGCGGAAGCTGGTAAAAGATCACAACCGCCTGCAGCAATACTACTCAATATTCCACACTCCAATTGCAGACTCAAGCCTTACAAGTGCCTGAGATTTTTCGTATATTGTTGAGTAAAAAGAGAGTAGAATCTCATCATAACTTCTTTGAGCATCCATAACCTCTATAAGATGTATATCTCCGTTGTAGTACTCCTCTCTCTTTTCGTCAAGCACCTCTTTAGCTATCCTTACCAAACCTCCTGTAAAGAGTTTTAACTTTTTATCGGCAGATAGAAAGCTGTTATAAGCGTTAACCACTTCACTTTTTACCTGCATTACAGACTGACTGTATCTGATCTCTGCTTGTGACCTCCTTGCCGTGGCCGAGAGGATCTCTCCCTTGCCCCTGTTTGATAACGGGATTGGTATGGAAATCCCAAACTCTATTCCGTTATGTCTGGGAGCGGGAGCCAACTCATTCTTTACCTCTGAATTAAACCCGTACCCCATAAAGATGTCGAACTCCGGAATCTTCTCCTTCTTAGCTGCTTTTATGGCATATTTAGAGACATCTATCTCCTTTAAAGCAGCAATTATATCTGCTCTGTTCTCTACTGCAGATTCCAGAATCTGGTTTAGATTAAACTCTTTATTGTTCCATATGTTTTTTCTCTCCGGTATATATACTGTATCGCTCCCTCCAATTCCACAAAAATTAGTAATACTCTGATACATGGAGTAGAGTTCACGTTCCAGATCAATAATCTCACTAAAGAGAATCCCTGTCTCTACCTTGTTCTGCAAAGCGTCAAGATCACGAATATTAATGTGAGCCCTTCTGATACTATCGGACTCCATTATCTTTATCTGATCTTTATAACTATTTCTTCTTATCTCAAAAAGCTCTCTCAACTTAACTGTTTCTAGCCAAGTATATGTCGCCTCCTCCCTCAGTCGTCGGAAATAGTCTGTGAGAAGGGCGGTTGTAAGCTCTTTCTCTCCTCTTGCAAGTTGTATTGCAGCAGATCTTCTGCCCGGTGAGATAGTCTTGGATATCTCAACAATGCCTCCCTGCCCCATCTGCATACTCTTTAACTCGTTATTATAGTAGCTCAGGCCAATTGAGGGCTCGTTAAAAACAGAGGCCGAGATTATTTCGGCATCTGCAAACTCTATAGAGAGTCTCTCTGCGGCATATTCCAGATTGCCCTTTCTCACTCTCTCAAGATATTCATTAAGAGTGAGCTGAATATACATCTGTGCACTTGCTGTATAGGTAAAAGCAGTTAGAAACACAATCAGTAATAAACTTTTTCTTTTCATAGTAAATGTCTAAATATATTTTTAATCTGTACTTGACTCTTCAATTATTAAATATGACAAAAAAAGAGATAAAATCCTACTATCTCAATGAAGATTTAAGATCAATAACCACAATTTCCGATTTTGTCCCTATTCTAATCCTGGGTCCCCAGAGGCCAACACCGGAAGTTACATAGTAGTGAGTATCTCCTTTTCTCTTATAACCATAAGAGAGTTCATACATCAATTTTACAATTAGATTTACAGGCCAAAACTGACCATTATGTGTATGGCCGGATAGCTGAAGATCTACACCCTCCCTTTGCGCCTCATCCAGATTGTATGGCTGATGATCCAAGAGAATAAGGGGAAGAGATCTGTCCAATCCACTAAGAAGAGAATTAAGAGACATCCTGTTGCTTTTTGTCCTATCCTCTCTTCCTGCAATCTGAATAGCTCCCCCGGCAACTGCTACCGAGTCAAGCAACAATGTCATGCCTGCAGAGCGTAAATATCTGTAAATCTGCTCTCTTTGACCTCCGTAAAACTCATGATTACCACTTACTGCATAAACTCCATATTTTGCCTTTAACTTAAGAAACCTCTCTGCAACATTCCACTCCTTTAAAGGTGCCAGATCCCTGTCTGCAATATCTCCTGTAATCATAACAATATCGGGACTCTGAGAGTTAGCAAGTGATATATATTTATCCAGATCCTTCCCGGTTATATATGAGCTAAGATGAATATCGCTCATTAGCACAATACGCAACTCCCCGTTAGGCAGTGGTTTGGATATAGGAATATCAAGTCTGGTTATGACCGGATTATTGAATTTATAATTCCCATAAATTAAAACTATAGATACCAGAGAAATGGAGATAGCAGCCGTTATCTGTGCGGCACTCCTGAGGTTATCTTTTATTAGAGCAGGCCAAAAATCAAAGATATAGTTTAGCAATCTAACCAAGTCCACTCCCAGAGCTATAAGTGCAAAATAGATAACAGCAATAAACCAGGTAAAACCTGCTGCAGATAGTAGAGTGGAGAGTTGTGGCGAGAAGTTATCTCCAAAAAACATTCTTATAAAGAACGAGGCTACCAGCCCCCAGAAAAGAATTACATAAAAATATTTTACCCACAAAAAGGGTGGCAAAATCTGCCATCCCCTTATAAAAACATAGTAATTAATTCCAATAACAGATGCTAAGACCAGAAAGAAAAAGATGAATTTCATATTAAAATTTAAAAAATAAAACAGTTATCTTTGGCTTTTGTTTACCGGATAATCTTCAAATTATGAAGGATAGGACTTACAGAGCAAAAAAGGTAACCTGGGTTGGTTTTTTTGTAAATCTTGCGCTTGCTGCAGGAAAACTTTTTGCAGGAATAGTTGGTAAAAGCTCTGCAATGCTCGCAGATGCTGTCCACTCATTATCAGACTTTGTAACAGACATAGTTGTAATTGCATTTGTAAGCATCTCCGGTAAAGAGTCAGATGAGAGTCACAGATATGGTCACGGTAAATTTGAGACTTTTGCAACACTTATAATATCAATGGTCCTGTTAGGTGTCGGAATTGGAATTCTGTACAACGGAGCAGAGAAGGTAATTGAGGCAATAGATGGAAAATACCCAGAACAACCTGGCATTATTGCTCTTTGGGCTGCAATTATCTCTATTATCTCTAAGGAGATTCTTTTTAGATATACAATCAAAGAGGGACGCCTTATCAAGAGCGACGCAATAATTGCCAACGGCTGGCATCACAGGTCGGACGCTTTCTCCTCATTTGGCACTGCTCTGGGTATTGCAGGAGCAATCTATCTGGGAGAGAGGTGGAGAATTCTGGACCCCATTGCCGGTATTATTGTAAGCTTCTTTATTATCAAGGTTGCTATAGAGCTCTCTGTACCAAGCATAAAAGAGCTTCTTGAGAGCTCTTTACCGGAAGATATCGTAGTTGATATTGAGAAAGCAATTAATGATCATCCGGACATAAAACACTATCATCACCTTAGAACCAGAAAGATAGGCAGCATTTACGCAATAGATGTTCATATCAAATTAGACAAAGAGATTACATTTATAAGATCTCACGACATTGCCACCGAACTCGAAACCGAGCTCCGCAACCGTTACGGAAGAGGCACACAAATAAGCATTCATACAGAGCCGATGTGACCTTGGCAAGGGTTGTGGACCTTGCATGCAAATGTGGATTCTCACAGCAGGAACGCTTTTCCTACACGTTACGGGCTTATAAACCCCTTAGCACAACGGGCAACGTCCATCCTCGGAT
>JAUYTB010000365.1 GCA_030695305.1 Bacteroidales bacterium | reverse complement strand
AAAGAAGCAAATAGGTTATCATAAGCTGACAAATTAAGAAGCATATCCACATTTGCATTCAAGGTCCACAACCCTTGCCAAGGTGTAGCATTTTGCGATGATGTTGCGTATAGATAGTACTGAGACATGTTTTAGGGAATAGAGTAAGTTTAGATTGATAGTATTAAAATTTAATAAGTTATGAGAAATTGGAGATTCAGATCGGTTTTATTCACTGTGGTTTTGGTTGCTGCAGGGCTTGCAGTGACGTCGTGTTTTAAACTTGAGTCAAGTTATGAGGAGCAAAAAAAGCTTGACGATAAGATCTTAACAAAATATTTGGCAGATAATAATATTGAAGCAAAAAGGCATAGTTCCGGATTCTACTACGAACAATTACTGACTATAGACCATAATCCCGGAACTGAATTAATGAAAAATGATGTGGTGAGCTTCTACTACACCATCTCCACACTAAATGGAACTGTTATTGAGACAAATGAGCAACCCGGCATAGAGCCTGCCAGATTCAAGTTGCTTACTCGGACAATTATCCCGGAGGCTCTCGATTACGGAATTAAGATGATGAAAACCGGCCAGAGATTTAAGTTTTATATCCCTTCATATCTGGCATTTGGCAGCTATCGCAGCGAGCATTTTCCTGCCAACAGTAACTTTGTTGTTGAGATTAAGGTAGCAGGGGTTAATAGTGAATTTGAGATTGAATCAATGCAGAGAGACTCAATTATAAACTACGCATCTGCACACTACGGCAACAACGTAATGTATCGCAACGGACTATGTTTTGTAGATTCAATACCGGGTACCGGTAACTCGCCTATGCAGGGTGACAGGGTTACAATCGATTTCAAAAGAAAATATCTAGACAATAGTCTTATAAGATCTACAGAGGATGTTACCTTTTTCCTCAATAGCGGCAATGCTGTAGAGGGGCTTGAGCAGGGTCTGATGTTAATGAAGAGAGATGGGGAGGCGATTCTGTTAATGCCTTCGGTACTGGCGTTTAAGCAGAGTTTATGCGTAATTCCGGAGAAAAGTCGTAAAGAGCTTTTACGCGATAGATTAATAACTTCGGATGTTTTACCTTATTCTATATTAAAATATGTTGTTAAACTAAAAAACGTAAACTAAATTTACCCCTGCAAACGGGGTTTAACTAAGCAATATGGATTTGTGTGGCAGATAATAACAACGACAACTCAGACTTGATTATTCAGGGTTGCATCCGTAAGGATGAGAAAGCTCAGGAGATGTTGTATAAAAAGTACTTTGGTTATGCCCTGAGTGTTGCCCTTTTGTACAGCTGTAACCGGAATGATGCGGTCGAAATTGTAGACGACAGTTTCATAAAAGTGTTTTTGCAGATAAAAAGGTATGACAGGTCGTCCGGTTCTTTTAAAGGATGGTTGCGTAGAATTGTTATCAACACTGCTGTTGACAGATTCCGGAGATATAATCGCCCAGAATTGGCAGGAGTAACCGAGGCGATTCCGGTATCGGATGACTCACCAGGTATAATTAGTCAACTTACAGCAAAAGAGATAATAGATTTACTTAATTATCTGCCCCACATTCATAAAGCAGTTTTTTGTCTCTATGTTATTGAGGGTTTCAGTCACACAGAGATTGCAGATAGATTAAAGATTCCCGAGAGCTCGTCAAGGGTATATCTGACAAGAGCAAAAAAACAGTTAAGAGAGCTATGCGAAAAGCACTCAATAACACATGGATAAACAAATAGCAGAGAGATAATTAAATAGTTTATAGTAACAGCGAGAAAATTTAAAGCCAGTATTTGACACTAAAAAAAAGCACTAAGCCACAAAATTGTAATAAATTGCAAGATATGCACCATGAAGATGAGATAGAAGATAAGATTAAATCGTCACTTGCCCAATATGAGGAGGAGTACACAGAGGGGGCATGGGAGAATTTTGTCTTAAAACGTAACAGAAGAAGAGGTAGAAGAATCCGCCTTATCTCCTCTTTAGCAGCAGCTATCCTTATTCCCGGGTTTCTGTTTTTAACTGCTATTCTCAATCGATCAGATGATTACAGCAAGGAGAGTAGAGAGAGGATAAGAGTTGTTGCAGATATTCCGGAGGCCACCACTGTTCTAAGTGATTCCGTTTCAGGAGCTATGCATAATGTTATCTCGGATTCCGGCACTACTGGTGATCGTATATCCGGTACCGGTACTGTGCGTGACCGTATCTCGGATTCCGGCACTATTGGTGATCGTATATCCGGTACCGGTACTGTGCGTGACCGTATTTCGGATTCCGGCACTACTGGTGATCGTATATCCGGTACCGGTACTGTGCGTGACCGTATCTCGGATTCCAGCACGACTCGTAATCGCATCTCCGGTACGGCAGCTCTTCGTGACCCTCTTTCGGATTCCGGAACGGCAGTTAGCTTGGGCCAAATCTCAGATTCAACAAACCTTGTGGCTACTCTCTACGATATCCCTTTACGAGACTCTCTTCCAAAGAGAATCCTTGCCTCTTCTCTACATGGATATGGATGGGGAGATTTAGATGAGAGTAAGGGCAGAGGTGTGAGTGGTGAGAAAAGAAAGGTCCGTTTTGGACTCAATCTATCTCCCGGCTTTAACTCCACATCAGAAGCATCCTCTTTTAACTATGGAGGAGGGGTGAATGTAGATTTTAAACTTACAGATAGGATTAATTTATCAACCGGAGTACAGTTAGAGCATCAAAGTATTGACAGTAAAAGCAGTAGCAAGAGTGCTGCTATGCCATCCTACTACACTAGGGCAACTCTCACCAATTTAGATATACCTGTAAACATAACATTCTCAATTTTTTCCGACAGGAATAGCAGTTACTATATAGGAGGTGGAATCTCATCTCTTGCTTTTTTAAGCGAGAAGTACAGGACTATATCTTACAAACAGGAGCTAAGAGAGACTATCAGCATGTTTGCAGATGAGCAGGTCGCAACCTATCGTCTGGAAAATATAGAGACTGTAACTACAACAGTTGTAACCCCAGATAACACTCCCGAAATTGGCGGACGGGTCAATCTTCTTTTTGGATATCAACAGAGACTAACACCAAGACTCTATCTAAACATTGAGCCATATATCAAAATCCCTGTTACAGGTATGGCATCAAGAGACCTTATATACACAACAGGAGGAATCATGTGTAAAATCTCTTTTTAACCTTGGCAAGGGTTGTGGACCTTGCCTCCATTTGTGGAGGCCTCTTGGCAAGGGTTGTGGACCGGAAATAAAAGCAAAAGATGCTGTCTAATTTTTAGACAGCATCTTTTGCTTTTAAGGTCCACAACCCTTGCCAAGGTTCACATTTGCATGTAAGGTCCACAACCCTTGCCAAGGTAAAAAGGTAACTAAATAATTTAATTATTACCGGTAACCATCCGGATGTACTTAAATTAAACTAACCAAAACTTAAATATTTTCATCCCAATAAATTATTATGAATTGATTAATGCGCAAACAATTATTTAGTTACCTTTAATATTATTTTGCTAATCCTTTGTCTATAGAGAGGATCAGATATTTAATTCTATCTTTTGATTTTGCTGTTTTGGCTCTCCTTAGAGAGCTTTTGAGCTCCTTTCTAAGTGATATAAGGTGCTTGTAGTAGGTGGCAGAAAGATCTTGCCCTACAAGGTATCTTAGGGATGTAAGAGTTTCAAAGCTCGATGTTTCGCTATAGCTTAATGTATTGTTTAAATAGAGAAGAGGATCCTGGAATTGAGCAGGTTCAGGATCTGAGTCTTTAAGAAATAGCTCGTTAGGGAAACATCTGCTTCTGACATTATGATATGACAGATAGTTTTGATCTTCTGTGAACTGAAATGCACTCTTATTTTTTGCCTTCGCATCTATAACAGCTGGCAGATTTGATCCATTAAGCAGGAGCTGGACTGTAGTGAATAGGGTAGATATTTGCGCCTCAGTAGGATCTGTGCCCCGTTTGATGTTTGTGAGAGAAAAATCTATAATATCCCCAAGCATCTCATCAACTGTATAAACTTCTGATTTGCTAACTCTAGCTGCTCTCTTTGTAGCTGCTCCTCCTTTTGCCGCACCCATATTTGCCTCAAGAGCTTTATTCTGTGAAAAGGCAACCATAGGAATACGCTGGAATACAAGCTTTACCATATTGTTCGCAAGATAATCGGAGAAGGAGGAGGTCATTCCCGACATCATAAGAAGATCTCTGTTATTAACCCACTCAAAATCCTGCGCCTGATTGAGCATAAAGAGCAGACTCTCCCTCTGTATATTTTTATCCACAAGCTTGTATGATGGAACCGGATCTCCCTCATATCTGCGGTTAATCTCAATGCCGCCAATATTTACCATAAGAGTTCTATAGTAATCATAGATTTTTAGAAAAATAAAATCTATAAAAAGTTCCCTGTATGATTCATCGGCCTCATCCTTGTTTACCCACCCGGTTGCGTTATTGCTAATATACTTGAGAGTCTCGATACCATATTTTGCAGCTTTAATCTTATCATCTCCAAGGTCTTCAATAACCGAACGAGGGTCAAAGTATGCACTAAAATTTTGCTCTTTGCCGTAGAAGTAACGAGGATCATTAATCTTGGATGCAATCATCTGCCTCAAAACAGGAAGCTCCAACGCAGGAGAGGCAACCGGTAGCGGCCTGTACAGCCAATCTATGGCATAAATGTCGTACACCCCAAGCTTATCGGCTGTAAGCTTAACACCACGCTCAATATCGCCCGGCTGAGCAATATAATTATACTTAATCTGATCCATCACAGATGATGTAATTCCCTCTTTTGCCGTAAATGAAGCAGATCTTAGAGAGTCCACAGGCATCCAGGAGGAGCCGGCAAGATTTGCAACAAGACCTAGGCAGTAACCCATCTCACGTGTCATAGCCAACTCAATTGATGAGCAGAGAAGGGAGTCCGGTAGTTGATAGCCACGAACACCCGGCTCAACAGCCGCAGTCTGGTATAATCTCTCCCTCTGAAGAGTTACAGGAGAGTCGCGGAAGAAGAGTATAGCTGCGCTGAGAATCTCTCCGCTTCTTGGGTCTACATTTACCTGTCTGCCAATATTACGGGAAGCACTCTGTGCAAAACGAACACAGTTGTATGAAATATTACTCGCGCTGAATTTTGGGTCGGCAGATTTTGACGGATAGTCATAAACCTCAATAACATCCTTAAATCCAATTTTCTCAAAAGCACCATTCCATTTAAGCAAACCACGCTTAACAGCCTCTCTCCAGGAGGGGGCAAACAGAGTATCCACATAAAAGATAATCGGTTTTGTTGGCTTAGTAAGCTGTCCGGAAAAATAGGCCTCTCTGTTGGCTGGCTCCAATCTCCATCTGTTAGCCAGATAACTCTTATCTGAGCCCTGCTCTCTGCTGTTGAATCTTTCAAATTCAGTTACACCTGTACCAATTCTATAATCTGCATACCTGTACCTGAAGTTCTCCTGAGGCAGAAGAGTTAAAGTTGTTCTGAGTTCAACAGTTAGATATTCGGTTCCTCCAGACTCCATTCCAAGGAAAAATGTCTTAAAGGTATATGTCATGTCACTAATAATGGCAACATTATCATCATACGCCTCTACCTCTTTTAAAGCAGAAAGATCCTTGCTAAAAGTTGAAACCTTCTGAATAAATCCACCAAAAGAAGCAGCATTCAAATTGCTTATATACTTACTGTCCGAGATAAAGAATGGAGTAGCATCAAACACAACAGCAGAGCTGTCACTATTGTATGCCACTATAGGTCTTGATGTTAGAACAGCAGGTAATGAACTCATCCGCACAGCTTCTGCAATACCACTACCCTCTTTATCCACCACTCTAGGAAGAGGAACCAATCTAATCTGCACAAGAGAGTCTGTCTTACTAAAGCAAACATGTAACGGTCTTGAAGCCCTTTGGCCAGCATAACTTAGGCTCATATTGCTTACATTGTCCACAACAGAGCTCATTAAAAAGCTCTTACCTATAAGTTTAACCGGTAGCTCAAAATAGAGCTTCCCCTCAATATTATGCAGAGTTATTACTCCTGCAGATGTTTGTACACTCTTTTTTTTATCAAAAAGTTTCTCATATGCAGATAACTTACTGGTAGTGTCTGCCTTATCCTTAATTTGTGCACTATCTTTTTGTTTGCTTACACTCCCGGCTTTTTGCATTATTGCTGCTGCGGCCATATCCGGTTTACCGGGGTTGACCTGCGCAACAGATACAATAACAGAACAGCAGATGAGAGTGAAAGTAAAAATTTTCTTAATCATAATCATCCTTATTTGTTACTGTACATTAATTGAAGAGTTTATTCGTTTGAGCAATAGCTCGTAATGACGTTTATCTTCTTGACTAGCACGGGATTTAACAAGCTTCTCCAGCATCTCTTTGCTCTTTATCAGATAACTGTATGAGTTACTCTCCGTGTTAAAAATAAGACTGAATTTAGT
>JAUYTB010000361.1 GCA_030695305.1 Bacteroidales bacterium | reverse complement strand
AGAAGAGTTTGAAAATGGGCTCAGGTTCAAAAGGTTCATAACTAATCTCTATTTAGAGTTGATTGCCTCAACAGGATTGAGGTTAGCGGCTGTATATGCTGGAACAAATCCGGCAACAATTCCGATTACAGACGAAATCATAAGTCCGCGAATTATATTGTATAAACTCAAATGCATTGGAAAAGATTCATTACTTCCAATTGTAATAACAACAAGAAAGACTAGCGAGATTCCAATAGCCCCCCCTGTAATGGCAAGTGCAGCTGCCTCGGCAAGAAACTGCGTAAGTATTGTATACTTCTTAGCACCTAATGCTTTTTGGATACCAATAAGATTTGTCCTCTCCTTTACAGAGACAAACATGATATTTGCTATTCCAAAACCACCGATTAGAATGGAGAATCCTCCGATTATCCAACCGGCCAGAGAGATTCCAGCAAAGATCTCTTTTGTTGAATTGAGCAAAAAGGTCATCTCGTTGAGTGCAAAATTATCTTTTTGTTTTGGTTTTAGTCTCCTTACAGACCTTAGCAGCAGTCTCATCTCCTGAATAAAGTCATCTCTCTCAACACCATCCATCGGTTTAAGACAAATCATTGCATCTGAACGTTTTGTATTAAACAGTGTGCCACCAAAACTGTAAGGGATGAGTATAGAATTGTCGGTATCGAAGATATTGATTATACTCTCTCCCGCCTTTTTCATAACACCTATTACTTTTGCATTGGCACTTCCAACCTTTATGATCTTATTGAGCGGCTCCTCTCCTTTGAAGAGATTATCAGAGACAGAGTGTCCCAGAATCACAACCGGAACAGCAGACTGAGTCTCATAGAGAGAGAAGTAGCGACCACTCTCTATATCTACATTTGCTACCTTATCCCATTCAAAGGTGGGAGCTGTTACAAAACCTCCGCTAAAGGATGTTCTTTTATACTTGACATTCATACTTGTGAATGTAACAAACGCAACTGCGTCAAGGGTCTTTGAATTGTTCTTCAAAAAGAGGTACTCCTCATATTTGGGAGTCGGCCTTGTACGAAACTCCCACCACTTATACTCTTGTCCCTCTTCCGGAGCAAAAGGAAACTGTTGCACATAAACAGTTGTGCTTCCAAAGCTGTTAAGGCCCCGCTCTACATTTGATTGCAGAGCATCAATTGCCGTAAAGACTGTTACTATGGAGAATATCCCTATTGTAACTCCAAACAGAGATAGAAATGTGCGGAACTTATCCCCTTTCAGCGAGCCGAAAGCAAAAATGATACTCTCTGTAACCAGCTTGAATATCATCGTAAATTTTCTGTAAAGCTTAATCATTACTCCTCCTTAAAGACCGAGTCTCTTTTTTAAATTTCTTAACTTATCGAAAGCATCCAGAGGAGACATAGCGTTAATATCCATCTCCTTAAGTTCGTCTCTTATTGCCATTAACAGAGGATCTTCCAGTTGAAAAAAGGAGAGCTGCATTGTATCCTCATTTGCCGACGCTCTCTTTTTTGTCCCACCTTTACTGCCGGAACTCTCTAACTGTTTAAGTACTCTCTCTGCTTTTGTAACAACTTCGCGTGGCATTCCCGCCATTCTTGCAACATGAATACCAAAACTGTGAGCTACACCCCCTCTGCACAATTTTCTCAGAAAGATAACTCTTTTTTCTACCTCTTTAACAGAAATATGCCAGTTTTTTACTCTTGGGAACCTATCTTCCAAATCGTTAAGTTCGTGGTAATGGGTTGCGAAAAGAGTTTTTGCCCTGTGTTCGGGATGTTCGTGCAGATATTCCACTATTGCCCATGCAATTGACATTCCATCGTATGTGCTTGTACCTCTGCCAATTTCGTCAAGAAGAACTAGCGAACGAGATGATAAATTGTGCAGGATTGTTGCAGTCTCCAGCATCTCCACCATAAATGTAGATTCTCCCCTTGTAATGTTGTCGGAAGCACCTACCCGGGTAAATATTTTGTCTATAATACCAATTTGTGCATCCGAGGCGGGGACGAATGAGCCAATCTGTGCCATAAGAACAATGAGTGCGGTCTGGCGAAGAAGGGCGCTTTTGCCGGCCATGTTTGGACCTGTAAGAATTATTATCTGCTGATTGTCGTTGTCCAGAGTAAGGTCGTTTGTGATATACTCCTCTCCTGCAGGCATAAGTGACTCAATAACCGGGTGTCTCCCCTCTTTGATCTCTAATGTTGTTCCAAGATTAAGATGCGGTCTGCAATACCCTCGCTCTACAGCAAGTTGTGCAAAAGCGGCAAGACAATCCAGACGAGAGAGGAGTGCTGCGTTTTTCTGAATTACAGGGACGCTCTTCTGGATAGAGGAGATGATAAGATTAAAGAGCATCTGCTCTAGGATAAGCATCTTCTCCTCTGCTCCCAATATCTTCTCTTCGTACTCCTTAAGCTCCTGTGTAATATATCTCTCTGCGCTAACAAGCGTCTGTTTTCTGATCCAATCGGAGGGGACCTTATCTTTATGTGTGTTTCTAACCTCTAGATAGTAGCCAAAGACATTGTTAAAGCTTATCCTTAGAGAGCTTATTCCTGTTCGCTCACTTTCGCGTCGCTGGATCTTCGCTAATATATCTTTTCCATGACGAGCAATATTGCGCAGTTGGTCAAGCTCTTCATTGACACCAGAAGAGATCACATCCCCCTTGCCAATTACTCCGGCCGGATCGGGTAGTAACTCCCTGTTAAGCTGATCAAGAAGGGGAGTGCAGCAGTCAAACCCAAATGCAAGTTCCTGAAGTTCGCGCGATCCCGAGGTATTACAGAGCTCTTTTATGGGAGCAATCTGCTCCAACCCCTTTTTTAGCATCACAACTTCGCGTGGAGTTACTCTTCCGGCAGCAGCTTTAGATACGACTCTCTCCAGATCTCCTATTTGGGACAGAAATGAACGAATCTCCCCCCTTAGAGAGCTCTTATTTGGTGATTCGCTGCTACTTGCAGATGTGGTGCTGTCATTATGGAGAAACTCCACAGTGTTGAGACGGGTATTTAGTTGTTCAATACTCTTTAGGGGCATTGCAAGCCAGTTTCTGAGAGTTCGCGAACCCATCGGGGTAGAACAGCGGTCAATTATATTCAAAAGGGATGTTGCCCCCTCCTGTGCTCCCGAAAAAACCTCCAGATTACGGAATGTGAACTTATCTATCCACACATGTTCGCCCTCGTCCAGACGAGAGATAGAACATAGATGTGCAAGTCCTTCGTGTCGTGTTAGTTCCAGATAAAAGAGGATAGCTCCGGCAGCTGTTATTGCCAGGGGCATCTCCTCAATCCCAAACCCCTTAAGGGATGGTATTCCAAAATGCTCTTTAAGTTTTTCATGGGCAGCTTCCGGTATAAAAGCCCACTCATCCATAGTGGAGATGTAGTATTCATTACCGAATCTCTCTTCGAACCCTTTTTTTATTGAACGCTCAATAAGAACCTCCTTAGGAGACATGCTTGCAAGCAATAGCTCTATATATTGAAGCGATCCGGAAGCAACATGAAAAGATCCTGTTGATATATCGAGAAAGGCGATACCTGCACTATCTTTTTTAAAGCAGAGAGAACAGAGAAAGTTGTTCTCTTTATTGGAGAGGAGTTGCTCGTTATAAGCGACTCCTGGTGTCACAAGTTCTGTAACACCTCTTTTTACAATTTTCTTTGTGAGTTTGGGGTCCTCTAACTGGTCACAGACAGCCACTTTATAACCGGCTCTTACAAGTTTGGGCAGATAGCTGTCTATCGAGTGATGGGGAAAACCCGCCAGCTCAACGCTGGAAGCTGCTCCGTTGGCTCTTTTTGTAAGCACAATTCCAAGGACCTTGGATGCTATAATTGCGTCCTGTGCAAATGTTTCGTAAAAATCGCCTACCCGGAATAGCAAAATGGCCTCCGGATGCTTCGCTTTTATAGCGAAGTATTGCTTCATCAGTGGCGTCTCTGCTATTTTTTTGTCGATGTTCATTATCACAAAAATAGTGAATTATGTTGGATTGATTAATAATCTGTAATGTTATCTTTATAATGAAACAGTTACAAATATACAACTTGATATTTGCAAGCTTTTCAATTTGTAATTACAGGGGTTAAATTTTGAATTTGCACAGAATAGTACGACTGTTATTTGTGCCGGATCATAAATGGTGCAAATAGGGCATTCAGTATACGGCAAAATTCACTATTTTTGTGGTTGACCCCGGAATTGCTTGATATCAAATAAATGCAATAACCATTATGTACGAAAGTCCATTTAAAACCAACCTAATATGAAAAACAGATTTAACATCCGGCAGATT
>JAUYTB010000181.1 GCA_030695305.1 Bacteroidales bacterium | reverse complement strand
GGGCAAACTCAGCCAGCAATTATTCATTACCCCAGCAAATCTCACAGCAGGATTATTCTTATCCAGCCGGCTAACAAACAACCCCTAATCACAAGTAGGACATACTCAGCCGCAAGTAGCGAACTTGTGAGCGGATGAGGATTGGACATGCCCGTTGTGATTAGGGGGTTGTAAAACAGCCGGCCGCATAAATAGGAGTAATCTGCTGTGAGAATTTGCGATATGAGGATGGACGTTGCCCGATGTGCGGAGATTTGAGCAGGCCCGCAACTTAGCACAGAAGCAAATAGGTTTTCCTTAGCTGATAATTTAAGAAGCATATCCACATTTGCATGCAAGGTCCACAACCCTTGCCAAGGTAAAAAAGCCGGTTAATAATCTCTTATTAACCGGCCCTTTTTCATATAGAATGAAATTACTCTTTGGTCTCTGTCTGCTCTTCTGCTGCTGGTGATTCAACCTCAGGAGAGTCAACTATAGTCGCCTCTGCAACCGGTTCAGCTGTCTGTTCCGGTTTTACTGCTTTAGGAGCTTTTTTACTCTCTTTTTTTGCAGGTGCTACAGGAGCTGATGTTTCAGGAGCAGCTTCTGCCGAATCGCTCTTCTTGGTACGTCCGCGACGGGTAGTGCTCTTTTTAACCTCCGGCTTGGCAGATGATGCCAATGCTGCCTCATTAAAGTCAACAAGCTCAATAATCGCCATTTCGGCTGCATCTCCTTTACGGAATCCTATCTTGAGAACCCTTGTATATCCACCAGGGCGATCTGCTATCTTAGGAGCAACTACACGGAAAAGCTCAGTGATTGCCTCTTTCTGCTTAAGATATGAAAATATGGTCCTGCGTGAGTGGGTGGTATCGTCCTTGGATTTGGTAATAAGCGGTTCAATATAAACCCTTAGAGCCTTTGCTTTAGCAAGAGTCGTTTCAATCCTTTTATGCTCAATAAGAGACGACGCCATATTTGCCAACATCGCTTTACGGTGTCCGCTCTTACGGCCTAAATGATTAAATTTTTTATTATGCCTCATTTTTCAATACTTTCTTTTCAATGTTATACTTTGTTACATCCATGCCAAAGTTGAGTCTGTAACGCTCAACAAGGTTGTCGATTTCCGAAAGAGATTTCTTTCCAAAATTTCTGAACTTCATAAGCTCTGTTCTCTGAAGTGACACCAAATCGGCAAGTGTTTCAATATCTGCCGCTTTAAGGCAATTCAATGCTCTAACAGAGAGCTCCATATCAGCCAGCTTTGTCATTAGAAGATGGCGCATTCTGAGTGACTCCTCGTCAAGCTCGTTGCTTACAACCTCTACCGGTGTCTCTAATGTTATCTTTTCGTCTGAGAAGAGCATAAAGTGATGAATCAGAATCTTTGCAGCCTCTTTAAGAGCATCCTTTGGATGTATAGAACCATCTGTAGTTAACTCTAAATTCAACTTCTCGTAATCTGTCTTCTGCTCAACGCGCCAGTTCTCTACAGAGAATTTTACATTCTTTATTGGAGTAAAGATCGCATCCATTGGAATAAGTCCAAACGGTGCATCCTCTACACGATTCTCCTCTGCAGGCACATAACCCCTTCCCTTTCCAATTCTAAACTCAATTGAAAGTGTAACTGAGGGCTCCATAGAACAGATATGAAGATCTGGGTTAAGTACTTTAAAAGATGAGAGTTGCTTAGATATATCCTCTGCGGTAAACTGCTGCTTCCCGCTTACAGTAATATTTACAATCTCTGTATCCTCTCCCTCTACCATCCTTTTAAATCTAACCTGTTTAAGGTTAAGGATAATATCAACGACTGTCTCAATAACTCCGGGTATGGTTGCAAACTCATGGTCAACTCCCTGAATTCTTACAGCAGTTATGGCGTGACCCTCAAGAGACGACAGCAGAATGCGGCGCAGAGCGTTCCCTACTGTGATTCCGTAGCCGGGCTCCAGCGGACGAAACTCAAAGCGACCGAAAGTTTCGGTAGCGTCAAGCATTATTACCTTATCGGGTTTTTGAAATGCTAAAATTGCCATTTTAATATTATTTAGAGTATAACTCAACAATTAATTGCTCGTTTATAGTCTCAGGAACTTCGCTTCTGAGAGGCATATTAAGGTACTTACCTGTAAGAGAAGAGGGATCCCACTCAATCCACGAGTGTCTAGCAGAGCCGCGAGAGATATTGTTTTGAATGATCTCCATACTCTTAGATCTTTCACGAACAGAAACCAGATCTCCAGGTTTAACTATTGCTGATGGAATACTGCACAACTCCCCGTTTAAAACAATGTGACGGTGCGTAACCAACTGTCTTGCAGCAGCACGACTTGGTGCTATACCCATACGGTACACCAGATTATCTATTCTTGACTCAAGAAGCAATATAAGATTCTCACCTTTACGTCCCTTCATTCTTGATGCCTTGTCGTATAGATTTCTGAACTGTCTCTCCAGGAGTCCATAAGTATATTTAACCTTCTGTTTCTCCTTTAGCTGAATACCATATTCAGATGTCTTTTTACGCTTCTTTGCCAGACCATGCTGTCCCGGAGGGTAATTTTTTTTCTCGTAACTTTTATCGGGACCAAAAATCGGTTCTCCAAATTTGCGGGCAATTTTGGTGTTTGCCCCTGTATATCTTGCCATGTTAAATCGTTTATTATGAATTTAAAAAGGTTAAACTCTGCGGCGTCCTTTTGGACGGCATCCATTATGAGGAAGTGGAGTAACGTCAATAATTTCTGTTACCTCAATACCTGCTCCGTGAATAGTACGAATTGCAGACTCACGTCCGGCACCTGGTCCTTTAACATAGACCTTAACCTTACGAAGACCTAAATCATAAGCCTCTTTTGCTCACTCTTCTGCAGCTGATTGAGCTGCGTAAGGAGTGTTCTTTTTTGAACCTCTGAATCCCATTTTACCGGCAGATGACCAGCTGATTACCTGGCCGGTGATGTTTGTTAGGGATACAATGATATTGTTAAAGGTAGATGAAATATGTGCCTGCCCCAGGGCTTCAACCTTTACAATCTTCTTCTTATTTGATGTTCCTGTCTTTCTTGCCATGATCTAGGTTCTATTTAGTTGCTTTCTTCTT
>JAUYTB010000355.1 GCA_030695305.1 Bacteroidales bacterium | reverse complement strand
AAACAGATACTGGATACTCAGAAGCGGCAAACGAACAATTATTTATACAATTAATGGAAATCCGGTTATGGAGAGATCGGAGAAGATAAGGTTAAGAGCAGATACTCCTGTAGAGCCGGTAGGTGATGGTGTGGTGAGAGTAATCACAACAGAGGGTAAAAAGATTTTTCTTAACCTGGAAACAGGTAATATTAACAGACGCAGATAAATTACAATGGAAGCTTTTTTTACATTTGTCCTATTATTAATTCTCTTTTTTTGGCTTTTAGGTAGATTCGCTCCTCTTCTTCTTGCCTGGTGGATCAGGAGAAGGTTCAAGGGGATGGTAAATGAAAATCAGAACTACTCAAAAAGGGGAGAGGAGTTTCGCGAAGGGGATGTTATCGTAGAAGTAGAGAGAGAAGAGAAGAAAGTTGTGGACAACAGTGTGGGTGAGTATGTAGATTTCGAAGAGACAAAATAACTATGGATACTTTTTTAAGACTTTTGGCCTTTGCAAGACCTCACAGGAAATTCTGGCCAAGATACCTTTTGGTATCAATACTATCCGTAATATTTGGAATAGTATACTATGCTTTACTGGACCCACTTCTAACGGTTCTGTTTGAACCCGAAAATATTGACCTTACACTTCAGCTGCCACACTTTACATTAACAGTTGACTATTTCAAAACTACTTTCCGTTACTATCTGGGATCTTTTATGAGCAACTACGGATTGCTTACCGGTTTGACATTTGTCTGTCTTGTGTTGATAGCTGCCTCTCTTATATCCAATCTTTTGAGATACACATCTCAACGAATTCTCGTGAGTATGCGGACACATATTATGAGAAATGTGAGACGGGAGCTCTTTAAGAAGATTACCAAACTCCATATCGGCTACTTTAACACCCACAGAAAGGGGGATATCCTCTCCAGTATATCCAATGACGTAACCGAAGTTCAAAACGGAGTAGCAAACAGCTTCCATATACTTTTCCGGGAGCCGCTTTTAATAATAGGATACCTCTCTATGCTCTTTTATATGTCACCTCAGCTAACTGCAGTGACTCTCCTAACTCTGCCAATTTCTGTATTCTTTATTGGACGACTCAGCCGTAAACTTAGAAGTGAGGCAGTCGGAGCACAGAGTATGATGGGCAGGATTGTCAGCCATTTTGAGGAGGCCCTTTCGGGTGCCAGGATAATCAAAGCATTTAATGCTCAAAAATATGTAAATAAAAGTTTTGAGAACAGTAATGAGGAGCACAGAGTATTAAGCAAGAAGATGTTCAACCGACAAGAGTTGGCGTCACCAATCTCCGAATTTTTAGGTGTTTCTGTTACCGCTGCAGTCCTCTTCTATGGTGGGTATCTCCAGATGAAGGGCACTCTTGGAATGGACATGCCGGCTTTTGTTGTCTATATAAGTTTTTACTATAAAGTACTAGAACCTACTAAGATAATTTCGAATGCCTATGCCAATCTTCAGAGAGGACTTGCCTCCGGAGAGAGGTTGTTTTCAATTCTTGATGTAGAACCGGTAATAAAGAGGAGCTCTAACCCCGTTCCTTTAAATGATTTCACAGATTCGATTGAATTCAAAGGAGTATCCTTCAGATATCAGAGCGAACCTGTTTTAAAGGATATTAACCTTAAGATTGGCCGGGGAAAGAGTATCGCCCTGGTTGGTCCTTCGGGTGCCGGAAAGAGCACCCTTGCCGATCTTATTCCCCGTTTCTATGATGTTACAGCGGGGGAAATATTACTTGACGGGATAGATATACGACAGTATGAACCCAAAGATCTTATTGGGCTGATGGGAATTGTTACCCAGGAGGCGATACTGTTTAACGACACAATTTTCAATAATATTACTTTTGGGATGGAGGGTGTAAAAGAGGAGGATGTGGTAAAAGCTGCAAAAATTGCTAACGCCCATGAGTTTATTATGAATATGAGCAATGGCTATCATACCAATATTGGAGACAGAGGTTCAAATCTCTCGGGAGGACAGAGACAAAGAGTTGCAATAGCAAGGGCTGTACTTAAAAATCCTCCTATTTTAATTTTGGATGAAGCCACATCATCACTCGATACAGAGAGCGAAAGATTGGTTCAGGAGGCGCTGACAAATCTAATGAAGAACAGAACCTCTGTGGTAATTGCGCACAGACTCTCTACAATTCAACATGCAGACGAAATTGTTGTAATAAAAGATGGAGTTATTGAAGAGAGAGGAGACCACAAGGAGCTTATTTTGAAAAATGGTCTCTACTCCCACCTTTGCCAATTACAGACGTTCTCATGAGTCTAAACAATAAAATAACTAATGGATAATTCATTGAATCTGCTTCTTGAGCAGAGTTTTAAAGAGAATTGGGACTCTCCGGCACTATCAGATTATAAGGGGATAACCCTACACTATAAAGATGTTGCAAGGAGAATTGAGAAGTTGCATATAGTTTATGAAATCTGCGGAGTTAAAAAAGGTGATAAAATCTCAATATGTTCACGCAATCAGGCCAATTGGGGAGTGGTCTTTCTATCCGCCCTTACATATGGTGCTGTAGCCGTCCCTATACTTCATGAGTTTAAGCCGGGGAATATTCACCATATTGTTAACCACTCAGACTCTATCATACTCTTTGCTGGTGATGCTATTTGGGAGCAGTTAAATGAGGCAGAGATGCCTAATTTGGAGGCGGTTATACAGATGAATGACTTCTCGGTTCTCTTCTCAAAAAAGGAGATTGTAACGGAGACAAGAGACCATTTAAATGAGCTCTTTGGCAAGAGATATCCAAAAAATTTCCGGCCAGAACATATTGAATATTATAAAGATAGCCTAGAAGAGTTGTCGATGATAAACTACACATCCGGAACTACAGGGTTTTCTAAAGGGGTTATGATCCCTTACAGGGCACTCCGCTCCAATATAGAGTTTGGCAAGGAGGTTCAACCCCATTTGAATAATACATCCAATGTGGTCGCTATGCTCCCTACTGCTCATATGTACGGAA
The DNA here is from genome assembly GCA_030695305.1 of Bacteroidales bacterium. GTDB lineage: Bacteria > Bacteroidota > Bacteroidia > Bacteroidales > UBA932 > Bact-08. The sequence goes on along the minus strand of JAUYTB010000355.1, from coordinate 5,814 downwards.
TGATGTTTGAATTTCTCTTTGAGATGACAGTTGGGGCACATGTCCATTTTTTAACGCGGATTCCAAGTCCAAAGATAATTATGGAAGCTTTTGCAGAGATCAAACCAGATATAGTTATCTCTGTTCCACTTATAATTGAAAAGATCTATAAAAAGAGACTTCAGCCGGTTATAAACAAAGCCTCTATAAGAGTATTACTCCGTCTGCCTGTTATCGATTTAAGGATTGAGAGAAGAATTAAGAATGAACTTGTAAAGACCTTTGGCGGGAAATTTAATGAGATTATTGTGGGAGGCGCTGCATTTAACAAAGAGGCAGAGCTCTTTTTTCGGAAGATTGGATTTCCGTTTACCGTTGGTTATGGAATGACAGAGTGTGCTCCAATAATAACATATGCTCCATGGAATAATACCCGCCTTTACTCTTGCGGAAAAGCTGTAAGAGGTATGGAGATAAGGATAGACTCACCAGATCCTGAGTCTATTCCCGGAGAGATTCTCTGCAAAGGAGAGAATGTAATGCTGGGGTATTATAAAAACAGTGAAGCAACAGAATCGATCCTAAAAAAAGATGGGTGGATGAGAACCGGAGATATGGGGGTAATTGACAAAGATGGCTATCTTTACATCAAGGGAAGATCTAAGAGTATGATTCTTGGACCATCCGGGCAGAATATCTACCCAGAAGAGATTGAGAGCGTTATAAACAATATGCAATACGTAATAGAGTCACTTGTAATAGAGGATAAGGGACAATTGATTGCTTTGGTTTATCCGGATTTGGAGCAGGCAGATGCGAATGGGATTACTCAGGTTGAGCTTGAAAAAAAGATGGAGGAGGTAAGAATTATGGTGAACGAAGAGCTTCCAAATTACAGTAAAATTCAAAAAATCAACATATTTCCCGAGGAGTTTGAGAAGACTCCTAAAAGGAGCATTAAAAGATATTTATACCAAAGAACTGAATTATAATTATGGAAGATAAACAGAGACAGTTTGACAAGAGTTACCTGGATATGGCAGAGATCTGGGCAAAGAACTCCTATTGCAAGAGAAGACAAGTAGGAGCGCTTTTGGTTAAAGAGAGGATGATTATTTCTGACGGATACAACGGGACACCAGTTGGATTTGAGAATATTTGCGAAGATGAAGCCGGAGGAACAAAACCATATGTTCTGCATGCTGAGGCAAACGCAATTACCAAGGTGGCAAAATCCGGGAATAGCAGTATGGGTGCTACCATGTACGTTACTACATCCCCATGCCTTGAGTGCGCAAAACTGATAATACAGGCAGGTATTACCAGATTAGTTTATCGCAATAGCTATAGAGTTACAGACGGTATAGATCTTCTTGTAAGAGCCGGTATTGAAATTGTAAATTTAAGTGAATAACTCAAACATTATGAGTAAAATAAATGAAAGATTAAAGTCGGTTCCCTGGGCAATGTTGATAATAATATTTCTGTCAGGGGCACTCGCATACAAGATATATTCCGGATTTGCTATAAAGAGAGAGTTGGATATAACTGCCGGAAGATGGGATAAAATACTATTAATCCTATCTCAGGTAGATGGCAATTATGTTGACTCTGTAGATCACTCAAGGGTAACAGAGGATGTGATACCCTATATTCTAACAAAACTGGATCCTCATTCGCTATATCTTTCGCCTGAGGAGTTAAAAAGTGCAGATGAACAGCTCCAGGGTAATTTTGACGGGATAGGTGTTCAGTTTAATGTTCCTAATGATACTGCTGTAGTAATAAATGTGATTCCGGGAGGTCCGTCGGAGAGAGCTGGAGTCCTTTCTGGAGACAGACTCGTTAAGGTTAACGGAGAGTTGGTTGCCGGGATTAAAATGAATCAGGACTCTCTTGTAAGCAGACTACGCGGAAAGTCAGGTACAATGGTTAATGTATCTGTCAAAAGAGTAGGCGTAAAAGATCTTATAGGGTTTGATATCAAAAGGGACAAAATACCTGTTAAGAGTCTTGATGTATCATATATGATCAATGATACTACAGGCTATATTAAACTCTCGAGATTTACACGAACAAGCTATAAGGAGTTTATGGATGCAATCTCACTTCTCAGGAAGGAGGGGATGAGATCTCTGATTTTTGACTTGAGAGGTAACACAGGCGGGTACTTAGATCAGGCCCTTCTTCTATCCAATGAATTCCTGAATAAAGGAGATCTGATAGTCTATATGAAGGGCAGGCACAGACCAAGACAGGACTTTTATGCAGATAATAACGGAAAGTGCAGGGATCTTTCTCTTAAAGTTATAATAGATGAAGGTTCTGCCTCTTCAAGCGAAATATTTGCCGGAGCTATTCAGGATAACGACAGGGGGGTAATTATTGGACGCCGCTCCTTTGGTAAGGGTCTAGTTCAGGAGCCAATCTATTTTTCGGATAATTCCGGCATAAGACTAACCGTTGCAAGGTTTTATACCCCTACTGGCAGATCTATTCAAAAACCATACGACGCTAACTACAGAGAGGATATAATAGAGAGGTACCGCCACGGAGAGATGATGAGTGCAGACAGCATAAGGCAGAATGACTCTCTGATGTATAAAACTCCAAAGGGAAAAACGGTTTACGGCGGAGGTGGAATCACTCCTGATATATTTGTTCCTATCGATACAACAGGTATAAGTAACTTTTTTATCAAAGTATCCAATATGGGACTAACTTTTAGATTCAGTGCCAGCATGGCAGACGAGTACAGACCATCCCTTAACAAGATCAAGAGCATGAAGGATCTGAACAATCTATTTAAGGAGGTAAACTTTGAAGCCAGATTCTTAAGCTTTGCCGCGGCAAATGGAATAAAGCCGGGAGTAGGGGAGTGGGAAGAGAGTAAGGATTTGATAAATAATCACATAAAAGCATTTATAGGGAGATATTCTCCTCTGGATGATAACGCTTTCTACCCAATTCTACTAGAGAAAGATAATATGGTTATTGCTGCTATTGAGCAATAAACCGGTAAACTATCTCTCCGGTCTGACGATCGGGAGAAGTTGATGAGGCGGTAAATCGGGAAGATTTTGCCGCCTTTATTGCAAACTCCCCCAGACATTGGTCTGTAGATGATCTTGATGGAATAATTGAAGCAGATACAACATAACCTCTTCTGTTAACAACTATAGAAACCGCAACGTCTCCGCCACCAGAACACTTATAGACAGGTATTGGAAGGCTCATCGCTTTTCTTCCTTCCAACAGGTATGAGATAACAGAGGGCCCTTTATAGCTCTCTCTTTTAGTCTCCTCTCTCTTCTCCGGGTCGGCTATATTGTCCGATCCTCTGTTTGCCTCTGCCTCTCTGCGGGCAGCATCGAGTCTCTCCTGAACCCTTCTTGCCTCATCGTATATCTGATTCGGGTTTTTGTAACGGTCATCACGCAGCTCCGCACCTTTTCTTGCGGAAGCATCAACGACAACATTTCTTACAGGAGTCCTGCCTGCAATCATATCATCCAGCTCTCTGCTAACCTCCTCTTTAAGTTTCTCTTTTTTTGCTATCTCCTCAAGAAGCTCCTCCTTTGTAAAATCCAGGATAAATGAGCTCTCCTCCTTTAATAAGTAGTCTATGCGTGATATCAATAGTATTATGAGCAGCAAAAGATGAAATGCTACAGTAAGCCAGAGTCCAGCATGGTTATCGCGTTTAAACATTATCTGTTCTGAAGATTCTTTTCTATAGATGCAAGAAGGATACCAATAGCAATCTGATTATGCCCTCCCTGAGGTATAATAATGTTGGCATATCTTTTACTAGGTTCAATAAACTGAAGATGCATCGGTTTGACTGTCTTTTCATACCTCTCAAGCACCTTCTCTATAGATCTTCCTCTCTCAATATTATCTCTTGTTATTACTCTGCCAAGCCTGTCATCAGCATCAGCATCAACAAATACCATAATATCCATACACTCTCTCAACTCAGGACAAGTAAATATAAGAATACCCTCCACAATTATCACCTGAGCCGGTTTTACCTCAACTGTCTCGGTAGTTGACCGGGAGCATGTAAGGTATGAGTAGACCGGTTGAAATATGCTCTTCCCCTGTTTGAGATCGCTGATCTGTTGAACAAGAAGTTTGAAATCTATTGAGTCGGGGTGGTCAAAGTTAAGCTCAAGTCTCTCTTCAAGAGGAAGATGGCTATTATCTTTATAGTAGGAGTCTTGTGGGATAACCACAACATCATTGTCTGTAAGTATCTTTTTTATCTCTCTTACAACTGTGGTTTTTCCTGATCCGGTACCACCGGCTATTCCAATAACGAGCATATATATGTGTTTAAAAGTCTGCGTTTCTGGGAGATCTTGGGAATGGAATAACATCTCTGATGTTTGTCATTCCTGTAATGAATAGCAACAGTCTTTCAAAGCCAAGACCAAATCCGGAGTGAGGCACTGTTCCGTACTTCCTTGTCTCAATATACCACCACAATGTTTTCCTGTCCATACCCATCTCATCAATTCTCCTCTCCAGCTTCTCCAGAGACTCCTCTCTCTGAGATCCTCCGATTATCTCTCCTATCTTTGGGAATAGGATATCCATGGCCCGTACAGTTTTTCCATCATCGTTCTGCTTCATATAGAAGGCCTTGATCTCTTTTGGATAGTCTGTGAGTATAACCGGTTTCAGAAAGTGTTTCTCTACAAGGTATCTCTCATGTTCACTCTGGAGATCAGTACCCCAAGATACCGGAAACTCAAATTTCTGGCCTGATTTCATAAGAATATCAACGCCCTCTGTATATGTGAGTCTTACAAAATCATCCTCAATAACGCTCATAAGTCTGTTTATAAGCTCTTTGTCGAACATGTCATTAAGAAATTTCAGATCATCCATGCAGTTGTCCAAAGCATACTTAACTAGGTATTTAATAAAATCCTCTGCAAGATCCATGTTATCTTTTATCTCATAGAATGCCTTCTCCGGCTCTATCATCCAAAACTCAGAGAGGTGTCGGGGAGTATTTGAGTTCTCTGCTCTGAAAGTTGGTCCGAAAGTATAGATTTCGCCAAGCGCCAGAGCTCCTAACTCACCCTCGAGTTGACCGCTTACGGTAAGATTGGCCGACTTCCCAAAGAAATCTTCTGAATAATCTACTGTACCATCCTCTCTTCTTGGAGGATTGGAGAGATCTAGAGTTGTTACCTGAAACATTGCACCCGCACCCTCTGCGTCCGAAGCTGTGATGATTGGTGTATGCAGACAGTAGAACCCTTTATCGTTAAAATATTTATGAATAGCAAAGGCCATCGAGTGCCTTATTCTGAAAATTGCTCCAAAGGTGTTGGTCCTTGGTCTGAGATGGCCAATCTCGCGAAGAAACTCCATGCTGTGCCCCTTCTTTTGCAACGGGTAACTCTCAGGATCTGCTGTTCCGTAAAGTTCCATAGATGTAGCATTTATCTCTACACTCTGTCCGCTTCCCAAAGAAGCGACCAACTCTCCGTAAACACCTATAGAGGCACCTGTTGTAACTCCCTTAAGATCATCTTCGCTAAACTTTGATGCTTCAAATACAATCTGTATGTTTTTAATGGATGAACCATCGTTTAGAGCAACAAATGCAACGTTCTTGTTTCCTCTCTTTGTTCTCACCCAGCCTTTTATCAAGACTGACTGCCCGGGTGCCATAGTCAGTGCATTTGAAACTTTTACTCTTTGCATGCTGTTCATTTGTAATTATATAATTAAAATTATTGTGTTATGAAACTGTTTCCTGATTTTAATGCCGCCTTTAGAGCAAGTTTTTTTACCCATATAACAAAAAAGCCTGTG
>JAUYTB010000354.1 GCA_030695305.1 Bacteroidales bacterium | reverse complement strand
ATCCGCTTCTGATGTATGGACAGTATCGTTACACTTTATCGGACAGGGTTAACATAATTCTTACAACAGAGAAGGATCCGGGAGAGAGAGGGGTTGATTTCATATCCTGGAGCATGCTGTACAAAGGATCCGGCTATATAGAGAGAGTAGTGGCAGGATCTTACAATGCATCATTTGGTCAGGGATTGGTGATATCAAACAGTTTTCCGGTAACATCAGTATGGGAACCAAACAGAATCTTAAAAAGAGATAGGGATATAACCTCATACGGCTCTAGTGACGAGAATCTTGCCTTTAAGGGGGCAGCAGTAACATCTCTGTTGGGCCCTTTTTCCATAACTATGCTAGCATCTGTAAGACAATTAGATGCCAGGGTGACTCCGGCAGGCTATACATCACTATTAAAAACGGGCCTGCACAACACACCCCTTACCCTTGAGCGTAAGGGATCTCTCGGTAGCAGGATGATAGCCATGAATCTCTCTCTGTCACTAAGAAAGATAAAAGCCGGAATTACTATCTGTACAGAGAGTAAATCATTGCCCTATGCAGGAAGAGACTCTGCCCTTATAAAAACAAGAGATATAAGGGGTGGAGTAGCATCAAACCTATCTGTCGACTGGAGATATCTGTCGGGTAAAACGCTCTTTTCCGGTGAGGCAGCTATCTCCGGTACAGGATCGTTAGCTTTTATTGCAGGGGTCTCTATAAGAGGCGGGGGAGGAGCCGGGGAGTTTACACTCACCTCAAGGTTCAGTGATAATATGTACAGTGCCCCAATGAGCAATCTTGCCCGTATTAAAGGAGGATCAAATGTCAGCTATCTGGGTTGCTATAAATACAAACTCTCAAACAGCTTACTTCTTCTCTTGAGTTGTGAATTGGCCGGAGATTATTATCGGGCAGGAGCCAGAGCCATATACTCAATAACAAAAACAGGAGTTGTGGAGCTAAGAGGTGAGATTCAAGGTGGGAGGAGTGCCCTGAGAGGAGAGGTTAGGCTAAAGTGGGGAGAGAGAGTATCCTTTAACACAAGGGGAGATATTACTATTTGCTCTCTTGATGAGGCAAAGATATATGGATATCATATATATCATGAGGTTGTTACAGGTACATCATCCTCCGGATTACAGTTAAGCGCAAGGTTGGCCTGGTTCTCTGTCCCCGCCTGGACAAACAGAATCTACACCTACGAAAGAGATATGCTATATCAATTCAGAACGACTGCCCTTTATGGAGAGGGGCTGAGGTACTATCTTAATGTCAGGACAAAGCTCTTTAAAAATATGGAGTTATGGTTCAGAATATCCTCATTTACATACTTTGACAGGGATAAAACAGGAGAGGGGCCAGAAGAGATTCAGGGCCCCTCACGAGGAGACGTTAAGCTGCAACTTCGTTACAGGTTTTAGATATGACGGGCTAAAAGAGTTATGCCGGTTTAATCTTGATTCTGTTACCGGGCATAATCTTGCTATTCTTTGTAAATCCGTTAAGAGTCATAATGTCGCTTAGACTCACGCCGTTAAATTTCTGTGAAATACCCCAAAGAGTATCTCCCTTCTTTACAGTGTACATAATGTACCCTCCGGAAGTGGTGGTAGATGCCGATGATGATGCAACCTGTGCGCGTGCCGGTGGATTGGCTGTATAGATCACAAGCCTCTGTCCGGGTCTTATAACTGTTTTTACACCGTTCCAAGCCTGAATATCAGCAACTCTCACTCTGTATCTGGTTGCTATATGGCTAAGGGTCTCTCCCGATTTCACCGTATGAGTTAAAGAGCTTCTCTGCGAAGTGGCAACTGCTCTGCTGTGATTATATATTATAGGGTTAAAAAAGATAGAGTCCTTATATGTATAGATATCCTTCTCATTATCTATAAAGACAGATGTATAGTTATATGGCAATCTAAGGATGTTTCCTTTATTATTCCCGGGGATAACCTCGTTTATATACTGAGGATTGTGGTCGCTTATCACCTCTTTTGGGATATTCAACAACTCGGAGATCTGGCCAAAGTGAAGAGGTCTGTTTATGATAAATGTATCTACATGAGCCGGCATTGAAACAAACCGCGGAGTAATTCTGTGCTCTTTATAGTAGTTCATAGTATAGAGAGCAGCTACAAAAGATGGTACATATCCCCGGGTCTCTCTTGGAAGATAGGGGTAGATTGTCCAGAAATCCCTTGAGCCACCTGCTCTGCGAATAGCTTTATTTACATTTCCGGGTCCGCAGTTGTAGGAGGCAATTGCCAGCATCCAATCTCCGAATATTGTATATGAGTCTTTGAGATATTTTGCCGCGGCATGACCGGATGCTATAGGATCCAGCCTTTCGTCCACATAGGAGTCAATCCTTAGATTATACTGAAGTGCTGTTCTGTACATAAACTGCCACATCCCTTTGGCGTTGGCACTTGAGACAGCTCTGGGATTAAGAGCAGATTCAATTATTGCCATTATTTTAAGCTCTTTGGGCAAATTATACTGGTCAAAAATCTCCTCAAACTGAGGCATATAATAGCCGGATAACCCTAATATTGCATCAATCTTATTAGGAATTCTCTGAGTGTAAAAAATTATATGATTCTTTACAATGTTGTTGTATGGAAGAGGAATGAAAGAGTTTATCGCTTTAAGTCTCTCAATGTATACAGAGTCAGGGATGTCCGATTGCAGAATCCCCTCTTCAAGATCTATAATAGATCCGTCATCCAGTGTAAGACTCCTCTGAAGATACCATACACTCAGCAGACTGTCGGTAGAATATGAGGGATCCGGATCCATAAAATCTTCACTGTCAAAAAAATTGAGACCTCCCGGATTTATTGAATCATTGACATTATCCACAGTGTCAATCATTGGAATAGAGCTAAACTCTATCTCCATTTTAAGAGAGTCAACGGTTCTTTTGAGTTGCTCTATCTGAATAGTGAGAGACTCTCTGGAGGCCCTTTTCTTAAATATTTGTGAGTAACTTAATTGGTATGTTAATGTAAATAAAATTGTTAATAGTATAATGTTGGTAATTTTTCTCATCGTTGATTAAGTGTTAGTTTTAGATTAAACCCCACTACAGGGCCATGATTAATAGCGTACCCCGGATTGATTGGCATTATAAGACCGGGAGAGATAGAAGCTGAGAGATCTTCACTTACGTCAAAATCCTGTAGGTGAGCAAATACATTTGCATCAATAATATTAAGTGCATATACAAAGACTCCTGCCAGAACCGAATAGTCCCGGAAACGACGATAGGTATCTTTGTAGTACTTCATAGTCTGAGCGTTGTATCTGCCAGAAAGAGGAGATTCCGGGTTGGAAGCTTCGTAATAGAGGTATTTATATCTCTGATATTGTTGATTATTGGATGATATAAAATAACCTACTGTAATGAAACCTCCATAAATAATAGGAATCTTCCAATAGTCTCCGTTGTAGTACTGGCCAAGCCCCGGAAGCATTGCCGAGTAGAGAGATGCTCTGGCCGGAAGAACCTCTTTATGATACCGGAAGTTTGCGACACCATCCATCACAGATCCCCAATAAGAGAGCGCAGCTCCCAAATAGCAGAGATCCCTTGCTCTCTTGTGTCTCTCATCACCTGTATTGTGCCATTCAACATTGTTTCTGTAACCGGCAAAAGCTAACCCGCCAACTGTAGCATAGACCAGAGGAATTTTCCAGTACTGCTTGTTATAGAGTTGTGCGCTTCCGGGTAAAAGTAATGAACCACCCCACATCCGTGCAATGTTCATACTATCCTTCCCGGCAAGACTGTTGAAATAGCGTTTTAAGGAGTAGGGTTCACGTCTGGTACCGGCAAAGGTTGAATCCTCTGATGCTTTATTCTGATTTTGGTTAGATCCGGGAGGGCCAATCTGCTGCATCTGACCGGGAAACTGTGCCTTTGCAAGATAGCAGATAGATATCAGAAGAAGCGTTATTATGGGGCGAAGCTTCATAATCTGATCATAGATTAGTTTTCTCTATGGCATTTATGAAGTTTGTAACCTCCTCATCTCCGTTAAAACGGATTGTAATTGAACCGGTGCCGTTTTTTTCGTCTCTTTTAAGACTTATGTTGTTGTTGAAATATTTACCAAGGAAATCCAGCAACCGGAAGTATGAATCATCAAGATCCTGATTCTGCTCCTCTGATGGCCTCTTTACTGACGGAGCTTCCTGCATCTTCTTAATCCTTTGCTCTGTCTCTCTTACAGAGAGATCCTTCTCAATTATTGCATTGCAAAGCTTGAGTTGTTTTCCGGGGCTATCAATTGCAAGAAGGGCACGGGCATGACCCATTGTTATCCTCTTGGCCCTTAAAACCAACTGAATCTCTGCAGGCAGTTTAAGCAGACGCAGATAGTTGGTAACAGTCGCCCGCTTTTTCCCAACCCTCTCTGCCATCTCCTCCTGAGTGAGGTTACACTCCTCTATAAGACGTTGAAAACTTAGAGCCACCTCTATTGAGTCAAGATTCTCACGTTGGATATTTTCTACAATTGCCATCTCAAGCATTCCCTGATCGTCAGCTTTTCTTATATAAGCCGGAATCTGAGAGAGACCCGCCAGCTGAGCAGCGCGAAAACGGCGCTCTCCGCTAATGATCTGATACTTGCCGTTCTCCGAGAGTCTGACGGTAATTGGCTGAATAAGCCCCAGAATCTTTATAGACTCAGATAACTCCTCCAGTAAAGAGGCGTCAAACGTGCTTCTTGGCTGAAATGGGTTTGCCTCAATCAGGTTAAGTGGAATTTCGGAGATAGATGCGGGTGTTGCCTCGGTATAAGATACGGTAGATCCGTTAAGATTCAGGTTGTCAATGTCAGAAATGAGAGCCCCGAGGCCCCTTCCCAACGCAGATTTTTTCATCATTGTGAGTTGTTTTTTAAGATCTCTTTTGCCAGATTAAGATAGTTATTTGTGCCGGCAGAGAGTGCATCATGAAGAATCACCGGCTTCCCATGAGAGGGAGCTTCGGTAAGACGTACGTTTCTTTGGATAACTGTCTTGAAAACCATCTCGTTGAAATGACTCCTTACCTCATCCACAACCAGATTTGAGTGCCTTGTCCGACCATCAAACATAGTCAGAAGAAACCCCTCAATCTTGAGAGCAGTGTTAAGTCTGTGTTGAACAAGCTTGATTGTAT
>JAUYTB010000348.1 GCA_030695305.1 Bacteroidales bacterium | reverse complement strand
CCACCCTCTTCTATCTTCTCCCGGAAGGTTGCGTAGTCATCAACTTTATGAGTGTTTTTTATTCTGAATTCAAGAGCCTTATCGTAGATATTCTGCTGAATGATATCCATAAGTGAAAGAATATACTCCTCCGAGCCGATTATATCTCTGGACTCCTTTGTTAAGGTATCCCTGCGGGCAATCTCAACAGTACTGTTTTGAAGATCTCTGGGACCCATTGCAACTCTTACAGGAACACCTTTTAACTCCCACTCGGCAAACTTAAACCCGGAGCGGAGATTATCCCTGTCGTCAATCTTAACTGCAAGTCCCATTTTTTCCAGAGCGGATTTCATCTCTCCCATCTTTTTCAATATCTGCTCATGCTCCTCTTCCGTTTTGAAGATTGGGACCATAACTACGTGAATAGGTGCAAGTTTTGGAGGAAGCACCAATCCGCTATTGTCGCTGTGTGCCATAACCAGAGCGCCCATTAGTCTTGTTGAGACTCCCCAAGATGTAGCCCAAACATGTTCCAGTGTTCCCTCTCTGTTTGCAAACTGCACATCAAATGCTTTGGCAAAATTCTGACCAAGAAAGTGTGAGGTTCCTGCCTGAAGTGCCTTACCGTCCTGCATCAGTGCCTCTATACACAATGTGTCGAGTGCTCCGGCAAATCTCTCACTCTCACTTTTCTTTCCAACTAAAACCGGAAGCGCCATATGCTCTCTTGCAAATTTTGCATAGATCTCAACCATTCTCTCTGTCTCCTCTATGGCCTCCTGACTGGTAGAGTGAGCAGTATGGCCCTCCTGCCACAGAAACTCTGCAGTTCTTAAAAAAAGACGAGTCCTCATCTCCCATCTCACAACATTTGCCCATTGATTTATCAGTATTGGCAAGTCTCTGTATGATTTAATCCAGTTCTTATATGTACTCCAGATAATTGTCTCAGAAGTTGGTCGTACTATAAGCTCCTCCTCCAGTTTAGCGTCGGGGTCTACAACAACTCCGGGTCCATCAGGATTTGCCATCAGACGATGATGTGTCACTACAGCGCACTCTTTGGCAAAACCCTCGACATGCTCTGCCTCTTTGCTCAGAAAGGATTTTGGGATAAAAAGAGGGAAGTATGCATTTACGTGACCGGTCTCCTTGAACATCTTGTCTAACTGCGCCTGCATCTTTTCCCAAATTGCGTATCCGTAGGGCTTAATAACCATAAATCCTCTTACCGCAGAGTTCTCTGCCAAATCTGCTTTGACCA
>JAUYTB010000175.1 GCA_030695305.1 Bacteroidales bacterium | reverse complement strand
AAGAAGAAGCATAAGAATAGCATCAGTTTTTGGACTAGTCTCACTTCTGGTTCTTATCTGGAGCGGTGACGGATCTGCATATCATGTGGCAAAGAGACAGCCTATGAAACTAGCCGCAATGGAGGGGCTCTACAGAAGTGAGCACGGAACTCCTATTGTGGCATTCGGTATTCTTAACCCTAAAAAGAGCATCTCCCGCCTTGATAGAGATTCACTTGGGTTCGCTCTTGAGAAGCCATATCTGTTCAATATCTCTATACCAAAAGGACTCTCTCTGTTGGTAGACAGAAAATTAAACACTTTTGTTCCCGGAATTGAGGATATAATTCAGGGCGGCTATACCTATAAAGATGAATTCGGCATTGAGCATACCGCATTACCGGTAAGGGAGAGAATGAAGAGGGGAAAGATTGCAATTGAAGCTCTTGCTCTCTACCATAAAACCAAGGAGGCAGGTGACGAAGAGGGAAAGGAGATTGCTCTTAGAGATCTCCGGGAGAACTTTAGCCATTTTGGGTATGGATATCTGGAAAAGCCGACAGATGTTGTACCAAATATCCCCGCAACTTTCTACGCTTTTAGAATAATGGTTATTCTTGGAGGTTTTTTTATTCTCCTTTTTATACTCTCAATCTATCTGGAAAGAAATGATCTGATATCAAAGGCAAGGTGGTTTCACATTACAGCCATCGCAAGCATTCCTCTTGTCTATATCTGTTCTCAGGCAGGGTGGATAGTTGCAGAGATGGGACGTCAACCATGGACTATACAAGACCTTTTAACCACAAGCGCATCTGTATCCGGTGTAAGTGCTTCATCTGTAATGACTACAACAGTAATGTTTTTCGTTCTCTTCTCTGTTCTGCTTGCTGCAGAGATGACTATTTTGTTCAAAGTAATAAAGAAAGGTCCTGCAGCCTGACAATACCTATAACCAAAAAAAATACAACAATGATATACTTTCTTCAACACTACTGGTGGATGCTCGTCTCTCTTCTCGGAGCAATATTGGTCTTCCTTATGTTTGTGCAGGGTGGACAATCGCTTCTTTTTGGGATTGCAAGAGGTGAAGATGAGAAGACACTTCTGATAAATGCTCTCGGTCACAAATGGGAGCTGACGTTTACTACTCTTGTGACATTTGGCGGAGCCATTTTCGCCTCGTTTCCCTTATATTACTCAACAAGTTTCGGTGGAGCTTACTGGCTTTGGATGGCAATCCTCTTTCTCTTTGTTATTCAGGCAGTATCTTTTGAATATAGGGGAAAAGCCGGGAATCTGCTTGGGGCAAAGAGCTATGAATTTTTTCTTTTTTTAAACGGCCTTTTTGGAACAATTCTACTTGGGGTTGCTGTTGGTACTTTTTTCACAGGAGGGTCATTTGTAATGAATAAGCTTAGCATAACAAATACTCTTCAGCCAACTATTTCTTACTGGACAAACGGTTGGCACGGTCTGGATGCCATTGCTGTGCCGTTTAACCTTCTAATGGGAATTGTTGTCTATCTGGCAGCAAGAACATTGGGTCTCCTCTATGTTATAAAGCAGATAGACCACGAAAGATTTGTATCCAAGGCCAAAGTTCAGATAAAAGTTACCGGAACAGCTTTTGTTTTGGGATTCGTGGCACTGCTCGCTGCTCTTTTCACAATGACAGGTTACTCTGTTAATCCGGAAAACGGGTTAATCTCACCTGTAAAATACAAATACCTCTTCAACATGACAGAGCTGATATGGCCTGCTGTAATGCTTATATGCGGTGTTGTCCTGGTGCTTTTAGGTATTGGAACAGCCCTTTTTGCCAGAGGGAAACATAGTTTCTTCCTTACTGGAGGGGGTACAGTACTTGCTGTCTGGAGTCTGCTGATATGTGCAGCCTTCAATAACACGGCCTTCTTTGTCTCTACAAATGACATCCAACAGTCACTGACACTTTATAACAGTTCGTCGAGTGAATTTACTCTGAGGGTTATGGCTTATGCATCTCTATTTATCCCGTTTGTCTTTGGCTATGTTGTATTTGTATGGAGAGCTCTCACCAAAGAGAAGATGAGTAATGATGATCTAAACAAACCGGACTCTCATAAATATTAAAACAATACTTAAGGGGAGGTATTGCCGCTCTATCTTCTGCCTGTAACTACGCTCCCCTTTTCATAGTCATACTGACTGCCTGCTGTACTGTGAGGTATGCAATATACCAATAACATCACAGCCGCTGCTATTATATATAGGTATCGTCGTGATTGTTTTCTATTGAAAAACCAGGCAGTAACCCAAAATAAAAATGCAACAAGGGTCTTATTATCTGTAAGATCTCCACCAAAAGGCCATCCTGTCCAATACTCACCAAAAGCAAATTTCTGTACCATAGGCCCTAGAATAAGCCCTCCTATACCTATAAGTATTATAACTAAAAGCGCATGTTTAATAACTTTTTTATCTGATAATAGCGCAGCTAAACCGGTAAAATTAGACATAAGCATGGCAATAAACATGAGAATTACATGTGGTATGAGTAGCGAAGATGGTACCGGTGATTTAAACCTTGTAATTATTCCACTATCACTCTCAATTATAATTGAGTTTTCTCCCTTTTCAAAAACCGGGTAATAGATAATTTTTCCGGCAGGAGGTTGAGACGGTAGAGAAAGCCTGTATTTCCCATCGTTATAGGTAGCAAGAGAGACTTCTAATTCACCCTCTCCGGGATACCTTCTGTACATGATTTTAAGTGAGATATCTTCCGGTGTTGGCTTTATTGGCACATCAAAAAAAGTTTTATTTGAAAAAACAAAGCTCTCTGATGAAGCCTCATCCAGAGTTACAAGTGTCTCCATGCTTCTTGGAAACTTACAATTATAATCTGTTCCGTCCATAGAGAACTCCACCCTTTTGGGATTGGTCGGACCTGTTAATCTTTGGTAAACAACTGCAGATAAAGTCAACACTACTGCACAAAGCCAAATAAGAAAACTCTTCATAATTTCAACTAAGTTTATATTAAAAAAAATTATAATTCCACAATCAGGCGAATAGAATCTCCCGATCTTACAACAGTTACCTCACAACGCTCTCCCGGCTTGAGATCTCCGAGTGCCGACATATAATCATAAATATTATTAATCTTCCTTGATCCCATCTCTGTGATAATATCACCCTCCAACATTCCGGCTTTTTGTGCAGCTCTGCCATCTGTAACTGATCCGACTCTAAAACCATCCCCTTTTTCGTATGTAAAATCAGGAATCACTCCAAGAGTTACCCGGAAAGATCTTCTTGAAGGAGACGGAGCTTCGCTTTTTTGATACTCTGGAATTAACTCCGAGTTCAATACACCGCTAATAAGTTTGGATACAAAAGCGGTGACAACTTTGATTCCGTCAAAGTTTATCAACTCAAAAACATCTTCCGGAGTATGATACTGACTATGGACACCTGTTGTAAAATAGAGAACCGGAACCCCTTTTGTGTAGAAAGATGCATGATCGGAGGGTCCATAACCCTCTTGAGTAATTACCATGTTAAGATTAAAACATCTGTTAACATCGTTAATTATAGAGTCTGCCCCCTTGAATGTACCTGCTCCTCCTGCCTGTAATTTCATCTCATTCATTCTGCCTACCATATCCATATTTAGCATTAAAGCCGGCAGTTTTAAAAGTACAGAGAGTGTATCTGCCAAAATCCGTGAGCCAATAAGACCCCTCTCTTCTGCTCCAAAAGCGGCTACTGCAAAACCGTATTGAGCACAGCCATATCCATTGGAAGATAGCAATCTACCGGCCTCAATGGCTGCAACGACACCACTTGCGTTATCATCAGCTCCGTTATGGATTTCGTCTGCTTTACGAGATAAGCTTCCACTGCCAGATCCTCCAAGACCAAGATGATCGTAGTGGGCTCCTACCATAATATAACTGTTTTTATATCCAGGAGATACGGCCGCTATATTATAACTTCTTCCCTTTACCACATCTACTACAGACTCTAACTCACAATCTGCTCCTCCGCTATCTATTATCGATCCTGCAATCTTATATGATATTTTCGCTATCGGTAACAGTGAGCCGGAAGAGATTGTTACTGACGGTAAGATAGGGGTCTCCTGGTTGTAGAATAGAACAGCAGAATAACCTAGTTGAATGAGTGGTGTTATAAGAAACATAACAGAGTCCTGAGATGTTTTAACCAAAGCTACTCTCTTGTCCATCTGTCCAATGCTCATTGTTTGTAAACGGTCACCTCCAGAGAGAGCACTTTTTAAAACCTCTTCATCGACATACTCTACTCTACCCCTAACATTAAGAGTTGGAGAGAGAGGAGAGAGAGAGAACTCATCCAATATTGCAAGAGTATCTCCCGAAATTTTTAAAAAGGAGCTCTCCCCCACCTCTCTTTTAAGTGTAAAAGTGAAGGGAATAACAGGAGAGTCACCAATAAGAGGAACCATTCCGTAATTTAAAAGCCGGGATGCAATATAATAGGCAGCAATAGAGTCTTCTATTGTACCGGGGGCCCTTCCCTTAAGTGAATCAGAAGAGAGGAATCTTAGATGCTCTTTTAATAAATTGATGTCCGGTTCAAATATCTGGGCAGAGAGATTGGTTGAGAAAAGAGTTAAAAGGATTACAATAGTTACCAATCGGTATTTCTGTATGGAGAAGGATATTTTTTTTGTCATTTTTTATGTCTCAATATCAATTATTTACAAATATACTCAAAAAAAATCAAAAAATATTTTAAAAAACTTTTGGAGAATAAAAAAATGTAATTACATTTGCAGTGCACTACTTCACTAATACACCAAGACGATACTAATTCAAGAAATTATGGTAAATATTGAAAATCTGAGTTTTAATTACTCACGCCAAATTGTCTTTAAAGATATAAATCTTAATCTGGAAGCCGGAAAGATTTACGGGCTACTAGGACAAAACGGAGTTGGAAAGACAACACTTCTAAAACTAATTGGAGGATTCCTTAAGGTTAAGAGTGGTAAATGTACTGTTATGGGGTTTACTCCATTTGACAGAGATCCTGCATTTTATGAAAATATAATCTTAATTCCGGAAGATTTTATTGCTCCGGATATGATTGTAAATCAATATGCGAGTCTTAGAGGAGAGTTCTATCCCGGGTATGATGCTAATAAGTTTAGCAGACTTATGACAGAATTTGATGTTAACGGAAACTTTAAATTCTCAAAATTGTCTTATGGACAACAAAAGAAGGCCCTTATTGCATTCTCCCTTGCAACAAATACAAAGCTAATCCTGATGGACGAACCAAGCAACGGACTTGATATTCCTTCAAAATCTCAACTAAGAAAAGTGATCTCGGAGGCCTCAACCGATGAGAGCTGTATTGTAATATCCACTCATCAGGTAAGAGATCTTGAAAATTTGATTGATCCGATTATAATCTTAGATCGTGATGGCGTTCTTCTTAATGAAACAATAGAGAGGATCTCTCAAAAGCTCTCATTTGTCTTTAGAGGATCATCATCAGAAGAGTCTCTACACTGCGAGAGTACCCCGGGAGGATACTTGGTTGTTAAAGAGAATGAGACTTCTGAGGAGTCAAAAGTGAATATTGAAGCTCTATTCAATACAACACTTAACAATAAACAAACCATTAAGAACCTGTTTAGCAAATAATAAGACACAGCGATGAAAATACATTTCAATATTAACAGATTTGGAAAACTTCTTTCGAAGGAGTTGAGGGAGAGAACACCCTTTATAGTAAAGATGGTAGGGATAATGTCTCTTATTTTAGTCGGGATATGGCTTACTTCAATGTTTTTTGTACGTGGATCTGCAGTCCCTATGGAGGCGAGAACTACTTATCTGTATATTGCAGTATTAATTACTGCCTTATCTGCTCCTTTTAGCATGTATAAGAATTATAACCACCCTAAAAAGGGTATCGATTATGTAACCCTTCCTGCATCAATAGAGGAGAAGTTTCTCTCAATGCTCCTTATCTCTACTGTAATTTTACCGGCAATAGCATTTATATCTATAGCATTTACAGATACTTTTATCTCAATAATCAGTCCCTCAATGTTTTCCGGATTAATGATTACAGAACCCGATTTTTATACAAAAATGAATGGTTCTGTTTCGGACCTGATAATTATACCGCTTCTTTGTCTGCTGGGAAATTTGCTATTCCGTGGAAATAAAATTGTTAAGACAGTCTTATCTATAATAGCAACATATATTATATTTATTATGATAATCGCTTTTATCTTTCTCTATGTTTATAAAGATCAGATAGAGACGCTCCAGAATTTTGAGTTACAGATAAGAGTAGATAACCTTTATGATCTATTCCGCAGTGAGTATTTTGCCCCATATCCGGGACTGAAGATCTCTGTTGGGATTTTGGCTCTGCTCTATAATTTCGGATTCCCTATAGGAGCGCTTACTGCTGCTTATTACAGAATGAAAAAATTACAATACTAAAGATTATGGATTTTAACGAACATAAACCAATATACCTCCAGATCTCCGATACAATAAGTGATAAGATCTTAAGTGGAGAGTGGATTCCCGGCGAGAGAATACCGTCGGTCAGGGAGCTTGGGAGTACCCTTGGAGTTAATCCCAATACTATAATGAGAACCTACGATTACCTCCAAAACATTGATATCATCTTCAATAAAAGAGGTGTTGGATACTTTACAGCTGACGATGCAAGAGATAAGATAGTAGATCTTCAGAGAAGAGAGTTTCTAAATGAAGAGCTCCCTTTAATTCAAAAAAAGATGTCTCTTCTCGGAATTGACCCATGCGAGCTTTTCAAATGTCAAAACTCATGAATCTAAAAGCGATGAGAAAAAAAACAACAACTACTCTTATGCTACTCATGTTGAGCTTAAATATTTATGCCTCACACCGAGTTAACAGAATTCTCGACACAACTCCCAATCAAACTACCGGAGAGGGAGTTTGCGGGGTTAACGCTAAGTTTTCAGGCGCTGATAGTACAATAAATAAAACAAGAATCACAGTAGGCGGAGTGAGTCACACTCCATCCAAAGAGGAGGCAATCAATATTATTAACAAAAGAATTCCATCA
Source organism: Bacteroidales bacterium (assembly GCA_030695305.1). Lineage (GTDB taxonomy): Bacteria > Bacteroidota > Bacteroidia > Bacteroidales > UBA932 > Bact-08. The sequence continues at coordinate 3,744 of JAUYTB010000175.1, read as the reverse complement.
ATATTAGATAAATTCAAAAAAGCAGGAGTTGATCCCGGTACTCTTTTTATAAACAATAATAAATAATTCATTTATGTAACAAATGGTTAATCTAACGTCTAAAGGTGTATAGTGAATAGTGTGCATTACTAAGTACCTTTAAACTAACATTACCATGCATTACAAATTTATATCATTTTTATTTGCCAGTTTACTTACATTAAGTGCGTATGGCGCAAAAAACAGCGGAGCTGTTTACGGTAAAATCATTGAAAAAGAGAGCAATACTGCACTCTCTTACGCAACAATCAGTATCCATGATACTAGCAATAAAGTCTTAAGTGGAACCATGAGTGACCAAAACGGACAATTTAAGCTTAACAACCTCAATAATGGAGATTATAAAGTAAAGATATCGTTCATCGGTTTTAAGGATACAACTTTAAATATTGTCATTGATGAATCTGCTCCAATTCATAACCTTGGGACAATTTTTCTCTCTTCAGATGCAGTCAAACTCAACTCTGCAGTTGTTGTTGCTAAAGTGCCTGTTATTGAGCAGAAGTTGGATAAAATCATCATGAATGTCTCGGAAGCTGTCTCAACCCAGGGAAGCAATGCTCTGGACATACTTAGAAAAGCTCCTGGTGTAAGTATAGATCCATCAGGAAATATTCTTCTCAACGGCTCCTCTGTACAAATATGGATTGATGGAAGAGCATCAAATCTCTCAGGCCCGGAACTTGAGGCACTTCTAAGTGGTACCGATGGCTCTACAATTGACAAAATTGAGATAATAGCTCACCCCTCTTCTAAATATGACGCTTCAGGTGCAGGCGGTATAATAAATATCAGGACAAAAAAGAACTTTGCAAAAGGGATAAGTGGCTCTTTAAGAAGCGGGTTCAACCTTGCCTCATATGACAAATTATATTATGGAGCAGACGGAACTTTTAATCTTAACTACAGAGCAGAAAAAAACAGTACATCTTTTACATACAGTCCAAGATATAATCAGGGTTTTGAAAGAGTTTCATCATATACAAATATGGGATCGGGATTAAATCTGGACGGATATACAGATCTTAAATATAACAATCCTGTTCATAGTATAAGATTGTCTCATGACTATTTTATAGATAAGAACAACATTTTCGGATTTATAATAAATGCAATGATAAGCAGAAATGAAATAAATTCAGGAGAGAAAACTGAGAATAATCTTTATAATGCAGGTTCACTGATAGAAAAAAGCAAGTCTGGCATATATGGTGAGGATGAATTTGATTATATTAACTCTAACATAAATTACACAAAAATTTTCAAAAACAGCCAGGAGGTAACTCTTAATTTTGATTATGGGTACTATGATGTATCTAAATACTCATCTCAGGAGAACTACTTCTATAATCCTGTAGGTGAGCAGACAAAAGAGCCCAACATTTTTAATAGTAATTCTCTTCAGTATATAAACATCATATCTTTTAAAGCAGATTATGAACAGACTATCTTCAAGAAAATCAAAATGGAGAGTGGAATAAAATGGGCAAGAAGTGTGACAGACAATAATCTCACAAGAGTTGATTTATTTGATAATCAATGGGTAAATAACATTCAACTAAGCTCTCAATTTAAATACCATGAGGATATCTCCGCCTTGTATATCTCCGGAGCAACACAGATTAATCCCAAAGTAAGCCTTAAGGCAGGATTGAGAGGAGAGGTAACTCAAAGCAGCGGTGAGTGGATAAGTGCAGATACAACTACATCAAAAAATTATGTTAACCTCTTCCCTACTCTTTTTGCAGGATACAATCCAAATAAAGATATCAGATGGGGTTTGTCTTACTCTGTCAGAGTAAGAAGACCAAGCTTCAGACAGCTTAATCCGTTTAGAATGTATATTGATGCTAACAGTGCTATTGAGGGAAATCCTGATCTTAAACCACAGTTTAGCAATCAGATAAGTTTGTCACTAGGTATTAAGCAACACTTTAACATTTCACTTAGCGGTCAATATACCAAGGATGCAATTATTCAAAGTCCTTTTTTCAATATGGAGAGTGGAGAGAAGATAATAAAGATGGATAACTTTGGTAAACAAAATTTTACAGGCTTTTCTGTATCGGTAACAGAGCTCCCGATAAAAAAATGGTTAACAATAAATTCTAATATTTTCCTTGCTTACTTAAGTAACTCATCAGGAGATTATAAGAGTGAATCTCTCTTTGCCAACGGATTCCTTAGTACAAATTTAATACTTCCAAAAAACATTAAAATTGAATTAACAGGAAGTTATCAGTCCGGAGCTCCATACGGTTACTTCAAAATCAGGCCAATGGGCGATATAACACTTGGATTTAAGAGGACATTTATGGATAATAGGGCAAATATCTCTGTTACTATACACGATATCCTAGGTACTCAAAAGAATAGAGCAGAGATTATTAATGATAATGTTAAAACCTATAGTTTTGCATCTGAATCAAAGTCTCAAAGAGTTGCTGTAAGCTTTAGCTACAGATTTGGTCAAAGCAAAGCTGTTAAACAGAGGAAGGTTGGAAATCTTGAGGAGGGAAGCAGAGTAGGTACATCTAATTAAAAAAAATAAATTTACTTATATACGAGGCTGTCAGATAAATAGACAGCCTCATTTTATTAATAACCCTTAGTGATTCCAATAATTATCCTTTCTCTGCAACTTTCTAAATGCAGAATTCGTCTATAAGTGTGAAAAGATGATTATGTAATACAAACTATTAATACTTTCACACTACTATGTTACGCACTATAACTTCAATTTTATTGGCAATCCTGGTAATTTCTACACCATTGTTTGCAAAAAACAACATAACAATTTATGGGAAAATTATTGAAAAGGAGAATGGTAAAGCTCTCCCGTTTGCAACAATAATTATTCATTCAAAAGAGAAAAAAATCCTATCGGGTACAACTTCATCCCTGGATGGCAGTTTTAGTCTGGAGAATACAGGAGAGGTTGATTGCGAATTAAAGATCTCGTTTATCGGATTTAGGGATACTACTTTGACTCTCTCAAAAGAGAGCTCTGCTAATAGTATAAACCTTGGAACGATTGCTCTTAGCGGAGATATGATTGCATTAAATTCTGCAGTTATCACATCAAGAGTACCGCTGATAGAACAGAAACTTGATAAAATAGTGATGAATGTTGCAGAAGCTATTATTACTCATGGAAGTGATGCCCTGGAAATTCTTAAGAAAGCACCCGGGGTAAGTATCGACCCATCAGGAAAGATTCTGCTTAATGGCTCTCCTGTTGAGGTATGGATGGACGGCAGACCATCTAATATGACGGGAGCAGATCTTGAATCTCTCTTAAGTGGAACAGATGGGTCAACTATTGACAAGATTGAGATAATAGCACACCCGTCGTCAAAGTATGATGCCGCCGGTTCTGGAGGCATAATTAATATTCGTACAAAAAGAAATTTTGCACATGGAGTAAACGGCTCTTTTAGAGCAGGATATACTGCTGCACCATATGAAAAATACTATCACCAATCTGATGCAACTCTTGTAATCAATAACAGAGGTGTAAAAAACAGCACCTCTTTCACCTACAGTCCTCGTTTCAGTAACGGCTTTAACAGATTTACTACAATGACTGATATGGGAGACGGGAGTATTACCCACAGTAATTCGATGATGCTAAAAACTTTTAACGGACACACTATCAAACTCTCAAATGACTACTTTGCAAGTAAAAAAAGTATTTTTGGGTTT
>JAUYTB010000316.1 GCA_030695305.1 Bacteroidales bacterium | reverse complement strand
AATCTTTCTCTCAAGTTGGGAGTCAAATATATCTCTGGCGACAATTGTCCCCTCTCTGTCAATAATGAAATTTGACGGGAGTTTTTGAATATTATAGGTTGATATGGCAACTGATCTTGACCCCAACCCGTCACATACACTGATCCACGGCAGAGCCTGTTCCGAAACAGCTCTGGCCCAAGCCGTCTTATCTGTATCTGCAGAAACTTGATATATCTCAAGCCCCCTTGAATGGTACATGTTATAAAGCTCTTTTAACTCCTGATTCATCATTCTCTGAGCAGGATCATTAACACTCCAGAAAGATAAGATTACAACTTTACCCGAAAGATTAGAGAGGGTCTGCATAACTGCCTTGTTGTCCGGTAGTGTAAGATCCGGGAACCCCAAATTGGCCGCCTCAGAAATCTTTGAATTAATAATCTCCTCCTTCTCTCTCATATTTATCTCCCCGGAAAGAGAGGTAAGATATTGAGAATTAGGGTGTACAACAATTAGAGAGTCATAGACTCTTTTAAAAAGCATAACATCCCTTAAATCGGCAAACAGTGGAACCTCCGGAGAGAAACGGTGGTAAAGAAGAATCATATTTGTAAGCGAATGAGGATTTTTGTAGATATACTTAATTGCCTCCTGCTTCTGTTTAACATATAGAGATCCTAACTCATAGTTAATCTCATTACTTCTCCTGGCATTACCTGCAACATTGGCGGCATCCATCTCATATTTAAGAGAGTCAAATCTTCTCTGCGCCTGCGATAGTCTCTTCTCCAACTCTATAAGAAGAGTACTCTCCTGAGAACCCTCTACACTCTGGTTAAAACCAAGAGTATCTGCAGAGATAGTGACCTTATCTCCCGGAAGCAGAATAAGTGAAGAGAGTTTTCTCTCCTTATGGTAGATATAGTAGAACTCCGGAGATGAGGAGCTCTTCTTTACCCTATAGCTGAATTTGCCCTCTTTTGTTTTTATTGTATCTATTGTGCGCTGCGTATTGATCTCCAGTTTACGGAGAACCAACTCCCCGTCGCTTAAACCCTCAATTTTCCCCTCTATTTTTGCATACTGGCTGTTCTGCGAACAGGAGAGAGTATATATTGTGATAATTGCGAGGATGAATATTTTTCTCATCATTAAAAGGGTATTAATTTACTATTTTAGAGTTCTATTTTAAGACGAATCGCCTCAGCGGTTTTTTTCATTGTTTCTGTGTCCGGCCTGACAACTCTTCTGCCAAAGTCAAGGTCACTTTCGCTGTTTAAAGGGATAAGATGGATGTGAGCATGAGGCACCTCCAGTCCAATGACAGCTATACCCACCCTTTTACAAGGGATGGCAGATTTAATCCCCTTTGCAACATCTCTGGCAAAGGCAAAAAGCGATTTATACTCTTCACTATCAATATCAAATATATAGTCTGTCTCTTTTTTGGGAACAACAAGAGTGTGTCCTGTTACAACCGGATTTATATCGAGAAATGCATAGAAGTGTTCGCTCTCCGCAACCTTAAAGGATGGAATCTCACCTGATATGATTTTTGAAAATAGTGAAGACATACTATTTGGAAATTTCCAGAATTTCAAATTTTAGAATCCCTGAAGGAACTTTAACCTCGACTACACTCCCCTTAACTTTGCCTATCAGCGCCCTTCCAATTGGGGTAGCCGCAGCCAGCTTACCCTCTTTGAGGTTTGCCTCTGTCTCTCCAACAAGGGTATACTCCACAACTGTGTTATTGGTGATGTTCTTTAATTTTACCTTATTCATGATCTGAACATGGGTAGTGTTGATTCTTGACTCATCAATGATTCGTGCGTTTGCAATCATCTCCTCAAGTTTTGCAATTTTCAGCTCAAGAAGGCCCTGTGCCTCCTTTGCAGCATCATACTCCGCATTCTCGGAGAGGTCTCCCTTGTCTCTTGCCTCTGCAATTTGTCTTGACATGGAAGGGCGTTCCACAGATACCAGATTATGATGGTCTGCCTTTAGCTTCTCTAAACCCTCTGCGGTTAAATAATGAATTTTTGACATAATATTGTAAAATTAAAAAGAATCCTGCTGCACAGGACTCTTTGTTACAAAGATATAAAAATAAATCTAATAAAAAAAAACTAATCCTCGAATTTTGGTTTTGCAATCTCAGAATAGATTACAAAGAGTGCAGGATCAAATCCGCCCTTAAAGATACCCTCATTTTTTGCACTCTCTTGGTTATAGTCGTGATCTGCAATGTCAGGACTATCATAAATATCACGCGGCTCTGTATCTACTACCCGGTCAACTCCTCCTTCAATCTTTAAATTCCTGCTCTCCAGATTGGTGATTATACGTCCACTCTTTCTGGAGACAGAGTCGCTGTTGAGATAGCTCTCCTCTGTCTTTACCCCTTCATCCTGAACTTTAATTTCAGCCGATGGCAGAGATGCGTAAGGGCTCTCATCATCCAAATCGAATTCGGACTCATCATAGATATCCTCCTCTCTATCCCTGAGCATATCTGCAAATAGTGACGATATACCTGAATTTACAGGGTCAGCAGAGGCTCCGGTAGGAGAAACTCCACCCTCCCGTCCTCTCATGGCTCTCTCCTTTTTTTTCTTTTCGTTAAAAAACTGAAAAGCCAAAATGGCTATTGCAATGAGAATTGATATAATAGTTGAATCCATAATAGATGGGTTTAATAAACCTAACGTAGCTGTTCAAATCCTGAGGTAAGAATCTCCTTTGCATTAAGGCGGTCTCTCTCAAGTTGAAGTTTAAGTTCATGTAAAGATGCAAATTTTTGTTCATTCCGCAATCTCTTTACAAACTCAATTTTAAAAGAGAGACCGTAAATATCTTCATCAAAACCCAGAATATGTGTCTCTATTGTCCTCTCATTCATATGAGAGATAGTTGGTCTTGTCCCAATGTTTGTTATCCCTTTGTAGCAACGGCCCAGACTCTCGGCCCAAACCGCATAGACTCCGTCTGCAGGCAAAAGCTTAAGAGGTTCATACAACATTATGTTTGCGGTAGGAAAACCGATGGTTCGCCCTATTCTCTGCCCCTCTACAACAACACCCTCAAGGCCGTAACGATAACCGAGCATAAGATTTGCGCTCTCAATATCCCCTTTTAGCAGAGACTCCCTTATCTTTGTAGAGCTGATAATTACAGGAGTACCCTCTTGCCCGGTAAGGTACTCATCTACACGTATCGGTTCTATTCCAAGTTTTCTGGCAATTTTGAACATCTCCTCCTGAGATTGGCTCAGATCGCATCCTACTCT
>JAUYTB010000311.1 GCA_030695305.1 Bacteroidales bacterium | reverse complement strand
TAAAAATGCATCTTTGGGTAGCTATATGCACGTTTCTGATTATAGCAAGAATAAAAGCCAGATATAAAAGCCCTTACACGATTACAGAAGTCGCTACAATTCTCAGTGTTTCTGCCTTATAAAAGATCGACCTCGATGAACTCCTTACAAAACCTGAATTACTCAATCAAAAACAAAATGTCAATGAACTAAAATTATTTTAAAATTTAACGCATCAGTAGTAATTGTAAAGTATGAAAATAGGAATTATAATAGAGACAAAAGAGCTTGAAAAATCATGGAATGCATTTCGTTTTGCTGTAACAGCCAAGAAACAAGGACACGAAGTTAAAGTATTTCTGATGGGAGAGGCAGTTGAGTGTGAAGGGTTAAATCATGAAAAATACAATGTTGCCGAACAATTAAAAGCTTTTGTAAATTTAGGGGGTGAAATACTCGCATGTGGGACCTGCTTAAAATCCAGACAATTAAATGAAACTGATGCCTGTCCAATTTCGACTATGATAGACTGTGTTAATCTTGTTGTTTGGGCAGACAAAACAGTAACTTTCTAACCTAGGTCTAACGGGATAAAGCATAAAAACGAGATTTTAAACAAGTTGAAATATGAAAACGTTTAGAAGACTTTTTTCGCTCCTGATTACCTCAGATAGTGATTATAAATCCTTTATTCCCAGGGTTATTGTTGGATTGGTCTTTTTATCAGAGGGAATCCAGAAATTTCTTTTCCCCGAAATCGTCGGTGTCGGACGATTCTTAAAAATAGGTTTTGAAAATGCGGAGTTTTTATCCTATTTTGTCGCCTCTTTTGAAATAGTGTGTGGTTTAATGTTACTTATTGGGATTCTTGTTCGCGTGGCATCTTTACCCTTATTAATCATAATGATAACTGCAATAATTACAACAAAAATTCCAAAGCTTTTAAATGACGGTTTTTGGACTATGGCACATGACTCCCGAACCGATTTTGCTATGACAATGCTTTTGATTTACCTGATTATATACGGAGCAGGTAAACTATCAATAGACTCATGGTATTGCCGCAATAGTGTAACAAAATAGCAGGTATATCCTTTATACTGCATTTCGCCAATAATAATTTTAAGAAAAAATACCGCCCACAAGCAAACTTGGGCGGTATTTTTTATGGGATCTTTTAGATCTAATATATTTTTTCCGGATTCCTATATCCCGGTTTATTCATATACCAATCAGGAAAAGAGACTCCGGCTGAGACAGCCCAATCTACAAAATGGAGGTGTCCCTGGTCTATTGAGACCTTCTCTATGGTGTACTCAAAGCCGTCAAGGATATTAATTGCCCATGGCAGATTATTGGATGTTCTGTAATACCTCCCTGTTGCTGGATTGGAATTGTCATCATTAGTTCCAAACAGTCCGGTTGTAGCAAGAGATGTTGGTAATCTGTCCGGAAGATGGACCTCTCTACCCCTCTCTCTGTTTATAAACATAAAGAAATTAAAGGAAGATGATGTAAGCTGTGCAGGTGTTACAACACCACCCGGAGGGGCAACACCATTATCTATAAATGTAACGACAACTTGCTGACTAGCTGGAGTGACATAGGGTGCTTTCTTATCTGTATTGGCACCTATACCAACAGAAGGGCGAGACATCAGTGAGAAAAAATTATCAAAAATAATCAGACTTGCAAATGTTTGGCCGGGTTCTGTACCATTAAGAGCTTTAGCATAAGAGCCGGGATTGTTACCCGTAACTTTTGATATCTTATTAGGGGCTATCCCATCGAACTGAATACCAAAACCATTATTAAAAGAGGCACCAGATGCTCTTAATATAAATGATCCTATTACCTCTACAACGTTTCCGGAGGCATTAGTGACAGTTGTCATCCTATAGTCAACAACCAAGTCGTTAAAATCATAGTCCCCTTTACGTGGCCAGTTATCCTCAAATGCGAGAGTTCCATATTGAGACATAGAAGGGTAATAACTTGTGTGAGAACGGTAGGGATCATTTGGGAACTCATCATCAACATCAGGTACACCATCCCCGTCTGCATCGTTTGGACTGTTTAACGGCAAAGGAAGACAACCGTTAGAAGGATCGGACCAATACTCTCCTGGTATGGCGTACTCGTCTGTTATTAATCTACCTGTGCCACCTGTCCCAATAAAACTGAATAAGATCTTGTATATACCGGCAGAGTTTTCAATTGCTGCAGGTATAGGAATAGAAAAGTTATGCAGTGTAGTGTTTCCCGTTATTGGTGTGGGGAAATCAAAAGTATAGAATGTTGTTAAAGTCCCCTCTTTACTGGAAGAGGAAGAGGATGGATCATAAGGGATATAAGAGACAACAATAGATCTTGTCGTTCCGGCGGCTCCATCCAGCTTTCCTTTAAAGGTTATATTACCCGAACCTACCTTCATCCAGGGGGTCTTAACCCAAGAAGCAGTAAGAGACAGGCTTGTAAGCTGATTACTTCTTACCGACCATATTCCATCAATAACCAGTGATGCCGTATTTGTATAAGACTGTGCACCCAAGCCCCAGCAGTTGCCTATATCAATATTTCTGTTCCCGCTCTCTGCATTAAGCGTAAGGTGAGGTGAGACTACGTTGTTACTAGATTGTGCGCCGATAGACGCATAAGTGAATAACAGTATACTTGTAAAAATAATCGTTCTGATTTTCATATAATTCTTTATAATTCAACTTTACTCCTGCTCCTGAGGTATAACCGGAATAAATGAAAACTCTGCTTTGTTATTAACTATGTTAAGGGTCTCATCGAATGATCCGTACTTTAGTTTAAGCACAGATACAGTTGCCGGAACAACAAGTGTAAGCTTGAGATTTACACTCATTTCATGATAGGCGTTATACAATTTATTGCCATCCGGCAAAGAGATTGTAAGGGTATTTTTAACTGGGATAATAGTAGGAAGACCTGTTATTGTAAGCTCTACATTTTTACCGGTACTCCAGTTAAAATCATCCGGAACCTTAGAATCAGCCAGTTTCTGCTTCTCTGTTGGAAGAGTACCAGGATCAGGAAGATTCTGCTTAACGCAAGAGATGGATACCCCTGCGGTAAATAGTATAATGGCTATTAGTTTTGTTGCTTTCATATCAAAAAATTTGTGCAATATAAACAATGTAATCAAAAAAAAGTTTAACGTTAATAAATTTTTTCCGGAACCCTGTATCCGGGCTTATTCATAAACCAGTCAGGATACTGTACTCCAGCCGAAGTTGCCCAGTCAATAAAATGGAGATACCCCTGATCAATTGCTATCTTCTCAATGGTATACTCAAATCCCTCTACAATATTAATTGCCCACGGAAGGTTGTTTATTGTCTTATAATACCTTCCTGCAACAGGATTAGAGCTATCTTCCAAAGTTCCGAATAGTGAGGTGTTTGCAAGAGATGTTGGTGATCTGTCCGGAAGATGTACCTCTCTCCCTCTCTCTCTGTTAATAAAAATATAGAAGTTGTAAACTGCTGACGAGAGTTGTGCCAGAGTGAGCGTTCCTCCCGGAGGTGCAACTCCATTATCTATAAATTTAATTACAACCTGCTGTGTTACAGGTGTAATATACGGGCCAGCAATATCTGTATTTACACCTAATCCCACTCCGGGCCTTGTCATAAGAGAGAAGAAGTTATCAAAAACAATCACATTTGCATAGCTTTGCCCACTCTCTGTTTTGTTGGCGGCAGAGGGAAGGGAGCCGGGATGATTTCCTGTTACCATAGAGACTTTATTTGGTGCGATGCCATCCAGCTGTACTCCAAAGCCGTTATTGTAAACGGCGCCGGAAGCCCTTAGAATGAAAGAGAAGATTACCTCAACAACATTTCCGTTGCCATTTGTAACTGTTTTAATATTATAATCTACTACCACGTCGTTAAAGTCGTAATCTCCCTTCTTTGGCCAGTTATCCTCAAATGCAAGAGTCCCGAATTGGGAGAAAGCAGGAAAATATGTGTTGTGTGCACGATAAGGGTCATTAGGATATTCATCATCAACATCGGGAACGCCATCTCCGTCGGCATCGGCAGGAGGTGCTACAAGTGGTAAAGGATTGCATGAGTTTGAAGGGTTTGACCAGTAGATTCCGGGAAATACATAGTCATCGGAGAGAATCCTTCCGCTTCCGGTCTGACCTACAAAACTCACCATTATCCTGTATACGACAGTTGAATTCTCTATCGCCGCCGGTATAGGTACCGAGATCTCTTTTACACTAAGGTCACTAACATTTGCATAATCATAGCTATGAAAGGTAACAGCTGTACCTTCATAGCTGGTAGTGGGAGATGAGGCGTTGTAAGGGATATAGGAGACTCTGATACCTCTGGATTGGGGAGCAGATCCGGAGGATAACTTAATTTTAAAAGTTATATTTCCCGTCCCAATCTTCATCCATGGTGTTTTAAGATAGGTGTTTGTAATCGAGTGGTTGTTTATCTGTCCACTTCTTAAAGAGAAGGTTCCGGAGATTACATCTCCTGCTGAGGAGATATAGCTCATGCCTTGAAATTTCCAGCAATTACCCGCATCTACTCCAATGTTTCCTGACTCTGCATTGAGAGTCACCTGTGCAATTACAGCTATCGGAAAGAGAATAGCCATAATTACTAACGAAAAAATCTTATTTTTCATATCTGTTAAGATTAAATTTCTGAATATATAATTAAACTTTGGACCATACTATCTACTAACTATCAGGGCAATTCACGGCTAATTTGAAATTTTGGCCAAATATAATAAAATATTTATAAAATGCAACAATTATTTATCCCTTTTTAATCAGGCAGATAGAATTATGTGATGTGATGTTTTTTTATTCATTTTTTTGCAAATTAGAAAAAGATATTTACCTTTGCACTCCCTTTAACAAAAGGGATAGTTCTTAAATATTCGGGGTGTGGCGCAGTTGGCTAGCGCACCTGCTTTGGGAGCAGGGGGTCCTCCGTTCGAGTCGGAGTACCCCGACAAAAATAGATAACTTGATAATTCGCTTTTTATAAGATGATTATCAAGTTTTTTTATTCTGCCTTACCAGAGTCTTTTGAAAATTCCGTTGATTTAATATCTTTACATTTGCTTTGCGACAATAGAGTCGGATTGATGATTGATGTATGAGCAGGTATTATTTTATTACAGCACTTTTTACTCTGTTAACAGTTACACCTCTTGCCGCACAAGAGAGAGAGAGAGCTTTTGAACTATCGACCGGAGCAGAGGTTGTCAGCAGTTATATCTGGAGAGGGCAGAACTACGGGCACAGACCCTCAATTCAACCCGGGGCAGAGCTCTCCTGGAGAGGTTTTACATTTGGTGTATGGGGAGCCTTTCGTATAACAGGAGATGGGGAGGATGAGATAGATCTCTATTTATCAAAAGAGATTGGACCCCTAACCATATCTCTTTGGGACTACTGGTCCTACAGTAAATATAACCCCCCGAGATACTTTGATTATAACCCCCAAACAACATCCCATATGTTTGAAGCACAAGCACTACTATCATTTGGCGATGAGAAGAGAGTAAATTTTACACTCGGTTACTTATTTTATGGTTCAGATCCCTCAAAAAGTCTGTATGGAGAGATTGAACTTGTAAAGAGATCGGGAGACAATGAGTATAAAGTGTTTGCAGGTTATCAGATAAAAGGAGAGTACTACGCTGCTTCCAGAGCCTTTGTAAACACAGGTATCTCATACAAGCGTGAGTTGTCATTAATAAAGAGTATCCCCACTTATTTTCAACTGTCATTTATCGTAAATCCTGCAATTAAGAGCACTTACCTTACTGCAGCTATAGGATTTTAAAAATTTTTTATGAGCAGATCATCAACAAATACTGATAACACAACTGTTTTTTCTAAAGAAGAGAGACCCTCTGGAAGAGGGATTGTCTTCAAACTACTCATGATGACAACTCTTACAGGGATTGTGTTTATTATTTTGCTTACTGCTGTCTCCGTATTGCAGAATAATCAGGCAAGAATGATTCACAATCAATCCAAAGAGCAACTTTTAAGGGAGGTTAAATCTGTGATAACCTCTAAAAGCAACACATTAAATCAGGTTGTATTCGATTACACTTTTTGGGATGAGTTTGCCTTTGAATTAAAAAAAGGGCTCACCGAAACCTGGTTAGAGCAAAACATAGCGACAATGACAAGCTCATTCGGGTTCAACTATATTGCTGTTTTTGACACTCAATTCAATCTTGTATACGAATATAGTGAATCAGACATTGAAATACAGGGAGTCGTACCAAAACAGGCCCTTACTAAGCTTAGTAAAGATAAGTTTCTTAACTTCTTTACAAAAAGCAACTCAGGTCTTATTGAGATCTCTGCTGCCTCTGTTCATACTACATCAGACCGTGAAAGGGTAAAAACAGAACCCTACGGCTACCTTTTTGCCGGCAAGTTATGGGATGGTAAATATTTAAACTCTTTTGAAGAGGCCACAGGAGCTACTCTATCATTTATTAACCCATCACATATCTCCGAAAAAAGACCAAAATACAGGGCAGTGAGCTCTATTAATCTCTATGGTCTTTATGAAGAGGAGACAGGAACCATATGGATGAGCAGGGAGAATCCTCTCTTTCGTCTTTATACTAAAAGTTGGCAAATTATAGTAGCTCTATTGATTATCTCTACATTATCTATTTGGATAACATTTAGATACTTGCTAAAACATTGGGTAATAAAACCACTTAAGCTGATAGAAAAAATCCTTAAAAACGAAAGCTTTGCAGATATTCATAAACTTAAACAGGGTACTGATGAATTCTCAAAAATAGGTTCTCTATTTGAAAGATATATATATCAAAAAGAGGATCTTGGTATGGCCATACTACGTGCAGAGAGAGCAGATAAACATAAAACACAGTTTCTTGCAAATATGAGCCATGAGATAAGGACTCCAATGAATGGAATAATTGGATTTTCTGAACTTCTTAAGGATGATACCCTTACTCACGAACAAAGAGAAGATTACATTAATATTATTCAGCGAAGCGGTGAGAGAATGATGAGTCTTATTAATGATCTTATAAATATTTCGAAACTGGAATCGGGTCTGGAGTCTGTTGTTGTTAGCAGTGTAGAGCTAAATACACTTTTTGAGGGCTTGCTAAACTTCTTTAAACTTGATGCAGACAAAAAGGGTCTCTCTCTTAAGTACACAAATTTCGGTACCGGGGACAATCTAACCATTTTAACAGACAGGGAAAAACTATTCGGAATACTTAACAACCTTATTAAAAATGCTATAAAATACTCAAAACATGGCACAATTGAGTTTGGATACTCTAATGTAAAGGAGGAGGTACTCTTTTTTGTTAAAGATGAGGGTATTGGAATTGATTCCGAGTTAATATCCAGGGTATTCGACCGTTTTGTTCAAGGAGAGTACGCACTCAACAGAAACTTTGAAGGAGTCGGACTCGGTCTCTCTATAGCAAAGGCCTATTCTGACCTTTTAGGCGGTAGAATTTGGGTCGAAAGCGAGACAGGATCAGGTTCGTGCTTCTACTTAACACTTCCTTTACGACAGAATTAAATACTCAATTATTTGAAGATAATAGTGCCATATCGTAAACTTATCACCAAAAGGTAAAACTCATGACAAGTTTTACCTTTTTTTTTAAACGGCAACAAATGGTTTATTAAATTTGGGTTAAAACAATAATAAACTATTATGCCATGAAAAACATTCTAACTACAACTCTTTCTCTCATTATACTTTTATCTTCATGCGACCTTGCAGATAAAATTGATGAGGCATTAAATCCATCCAAGCTGGGAGGTGACCAATCTCCAATGGGACAAGTTGGAGCGTCAGTCAGTTCGTCAAGCATAGCTGTTGCCGGTATCAGTAACATTGAGGGCTCTGTAACAGGACTAAATAACGGCGTCTCCACCTATACGGGTACAGCAGTAGTAACAAACTCTGCCATAAAGAATGTATTATCAAGCTATCCCGGAGTTACTGTTAGTGGAAATAACATTACCGTAACAGGAGTTAAATTCAAATCAACAAAAGAGGGCATAGAGAGTGTCTATGGTCTTGATCCGGGAATAATCATCAAATACAGCTCAAACGTTGGCGATGAGTATGAGATTACAGGCACATCTAAAAAGCGTGTTGTAACAGCTAAATCTACAAATGATGACTTTATGTGGGGAGGTATGTTGATTAAGGTCTTAAAAGTCGAAGAGAACACTCAAAAACAAGGCATTAAAAAAATCACCTATTGGGGCAATCATAAATGGGGAATGGTTGCTATAAAATTTGAGTTTGATGACGGATCATCTATCCAGTTACCAATTTACAATAGTGCTAATAACTAGAACTATTGGTACAAATTATGAGGTATCTTACAATTGGTGGAGAGCGAAAAAAAATTCCCGGATATCCGCATCACAAAGATTATGTTTACAGATGCCATCGCTTTTTTGAAGTTAAGACACTCTTCTCCTTTCTTACTATCAACGGCTTCTTTACTCTTATCAGGGAGGTGTGGATGAATAAAAAACACAACTGTGCTATTCCCCGTGACCTGCTTATTGACCCCACAAGTGACTGTAATTTAAAGTGTAAGGGTTGCTGGGCTGCAGATTATAAAAAGAGCACCTCCCTTTCATATGAAAAAATGGATGAGATACTTACAGATGGGAAGGAGCTGGGAGTTATGGATGTTCTTATGAGCGGAGGTGAGCCTCTTATGAGAAAAAACCATATTATAAAGCTTGCAAGAAAACACCACGATCTTACATTTGGAATTTTTACAAACGGCACTCTGGTTGACAAAAGATTTGCAGATACAATTTCGGAGCTTGAGAATGTAAACCTTTTTATTAGCATAGAGGGATTTAGAGAGGAGACCGATTACCGCAGAGGAGAAGGCACTTATGATAAGGTTTTAAAAGCAATGGATCTGCTACGAGAGAGAGATCATGGTTTTGGCTTTTCTACCTGTTATCACTCAAAGAACTATAAGACAATATGCAGTGATGAGTTTCTTGACTTTATGCGTGAGAAGGGTGCCTGGTTTGGATGGCTCTTCAACTATCTACCTATTGGAAGTGATTCTGATATAGATCTTTGTTGTACAGCAGAGCAAAGATCGTATGTA
>JAUYTB010000310.1 GCA_030695305.1 Bacteroidales bacterium | reverse complement strand
ACTACGAAGGACAAAAAAAGATTGCAATGGCACTCATCCCATACATATCAACAATAACCGGCTGGACATTGACCGGCAAGCCGGTGAAGTAGACCTTGGCAAGGGTTGTGGACCTTGCATGCAAATGTGGATTCTCACAGCAGGAACGCTACTTTTACACGTTACGGGCTTATAAACCCTTTGCACAACGGGCAACGTCCATCCTCATCCGCTCACATGTTCGCTACTTGCGGCTGAGTATGCCCTACTTATGATTAGGGGTTGTTTGTTAGCCGGCTGGGTGAGAATGATCCAGCTGAGAGGTTTGCTTGGGAAATGAATTACCGGCGGCTTAGTTTGCCCGACTTGTGCTAAGGGTTGGGTCTTTGGCAGAGTTTGATGTAACTAATTAATATACTGGCAAAAAAAATGCCAATTTTCCAATTTTGGAAAACTGCGTTTTATATCTATTTAATTTACTACCAGATACATCAAACTCTGCCAAAGCTCTCCACAAACGGCTTTAAAGTCCACAACCCTTGCCAAGGTCTCTTTCCACAACCCTTGCCAAGGTGTAAAAAGGTTTACTATATTTGTGGCATGCATAATCATGAAAAAAGAGGGAAAGTGATTGATGTAGAGCTTCTCTTTAAGGAGCTTTACAGAGATTATTACCTTAAATCCGTTTTTTATGCAAATCAATATGTTGCAGATTATGAGTTGTCAAAGGAGATTGTACAGGACTCTTTTTTAACGTTGTGGGAACGCAGGGAGAGTCTTGACTTTAATCAAAATATTGGAGCATACTTGATTAAAACAGTAAGAAACAAATCTCTTAATGTTATACGAGATAATATAAAGAGAGTAAAGCTTTCTGATTCCGAAAAATATTTTGAACTGTCAATGAATCAGAGAGCCCTCATGGACGACTCCTCTTCATTGGTGCAGAGTAAAGAGCTGGAAAATCTGATAAATAGCGCTTTGAACTCAATGCCAGAAAAGATTAGAGATGTCTTTATTATGAGCCGGGATAAAGAGATGACCTATCCGGAGATATCATCTGAGCTAGGAATCTCTTTAAAAACAGTCGAGTACCGAATGAGTAGAGCATTGGCTGTTTTTCGAACTCTTTTAAGAGATTATCTCCCATTGGTGTTAATCCCTTTTATGAACTATTTTTCTAAAGGATAAAATATATTTTAGGGTAAGTAAATGTTTTGGTGTTAAATGTAATATGGAGAAATTGATTTATAAGTATCTGTCAGGCACAGCCACAAAAGAAGAGAAGAGGAAGATTGCTGAGTGGACAAATGAATCTGAAAAGAATATGGAGATATTTGTCAGATTCAAAAATCTCTATGTAGCGACAATGATGCCACATGAAAGAGCTGCCGAAAGTGAGGCAGATATTTTTATTGAGCACATCAAGAGTCTGGAAAAAAGTGCTCTTAAAACCGAATCTCATAGCCGAGAAACAATTGGCTACAAAACAGCTGACAATAAAACAATTGATAATAATACAATTGACGGCAAGAGTATCAATGAACCCAAAGATATAAAGATCTCAGAAACAAGTAATAATAGTAAGAGATTTAGGATATACTTTTTTGCTCTCTCCACAATTGCGGCAGCAGCTGTTATTGCATTCGTATTGACCATATCCTCTTTGAGAGAGAGGTCAGAAAAATTAAATCTTGAGCTAGGTTTTATTCTCTCCCAGCAGCTCTCATATCACGAAAATTCAACTCCTTATGGAGTGAAGGGAAGGGTTATACTACCGGACAGTTCGGTTGTTTGGCTCAATTCCGGAAGCTCAATTCAGTACCCTTCAAAGTTTCATGGTGATATGAGAGAGATTACCTTTGAAGGTGAGGGATATTTTGAAATAAGAGAGAATGGAGATTTTCCAATGAAGATATTACTAAGTAACGGGATGTCTGTATATGTTAAAGGGACAA
>JAUYTB010000299.1 GCA_030695305.1 Bacteroidales bacterium | reverse complement strand
TGGTCCCTTGCAGCCACTCTATAGGAACGCCCTCGGCACCGGACATTCCGTAATAACCACCTCCAAATGCATTTAGAGCCCCAAAAGCAAGCAGTGTCCCCAGAGTGTATCTAATTACTCCGGATGATTTAGTATTGTTTTTCATTTCTCAATATTTTTAACAGAGCGTTAATTTCTGGAATCAGTATTTGAATTGCGAAGTAAAACTACAATTTTTTTACTCTTTTTTACTACTTTTGGCCACAATTCTTACTCTCTTTTAAATTCCGGAAATGGTTGAAAGCTTTGCAGCAATAGATTTTGAAACAGCCAACGAGTGCCTGAGCAGTGTTTGCAGTGTAGGTGTGGTTGTTGTACGAAATGGTATAATAGAAGAAAAGTACTATTCACTTATTCAACCTGAGCCAAACTACTACAACTACAGGAACGTAATGGTTCACGGAATAAACCAGGAAGATACAGAAAATGAGAGGGTCTTTCCATATGTATGGAGGGAGATAGAGCCAATAATAGAGGGACTCCCTCTTATTGCTCACAATAAACGATTTGATGAAGGATGCCTGAAATCTGTTTTTCGTACCTATTGTATGGATTATCCCGAATATCAATTTCTTTGCACACTTTCTGCTTCAAGAAAAGTGTTCGGGAAAGAGCTTCCGAATCATAAGCTTAGCACTGTATCCCGTCATTGCGGCTTCTATTTGCAAAATCACCACAACGCACTCTCAGATGCCGAGGCGTGTGCAGCTATTGCTTTGAAACTAAAAAAACTCTAAAAACAGAAAATTAAAGATCTCAATCTTATTTGTATATTTGTTGCACCTAAACACATCCCTCTGTTGTATGAAAATCTACTCAAAAAAAACAATTTTTGAGCAGCTTGCCAAAAAGGCAATTGCTATTGCTCTACTCTCATCTGTATTGGTTGCATGTTCAAAAGATAGTCTGACTCCGGATAACCCTCCCGGGACAACACCTCCTATAACAGAAAAACCAAAAGAGTACAACTCCTCTACAGATAACCTTGTTATCAAACACGAACTGAGAGCAGCCTGGCTTACTACCGCCTGGAAGCTAGACTGGCCGGGCACTGCAATAGGGGCCGAAAATCAGAGAACACTGTTGATCTCTCTAATTGACAAGCTTAAAAATTTAAATATCAATGTTATATATTTTCAGGTAATGACTTCGTGCGAGGCGTTCTATCCTTCAACGATTTTCCCATGGTCTGCCTATATGACCGGTGTACAGGGGCAAAACCCCGGATTTGACCCTCTCGCTGTGGCCATAGAGGCAGCTCACTCAAGAGGAATGGAGCTGCATGCCTGGATGAATCCCCTGCGGGTTGGAGCTGTATCCACAGTGAATGTCGCCTCTCACCCTGCAGTAAAATATCCGGAGAGATACAGTGTTTATAAAAATGTAAGATATTGGAATGCAGGTCTTCCTGAGGTAAGAACCTTTCTGCAGGATGCAGTGAAAGAGATTATTCAAAACTATGATATTGACGGCATCCATTTTGACGATTACTTCTATCCTGACGGACTTAAGAGTGCAGCAGATACCTGGAATGACTCTGATGCCTATGCACAGTATGGTGCCGGGAAAACCTTAAACGATTGGAGAGAGCATAATATAGACATGATGGTAAAAGCAGTAAATGAGGCAATCAAAGGGGCAGACCAAAAAGTTCTGTTTGGGATATCTCCTTCCGGACAGTATGCCAATACTATGGCTCTATATGCAAACCCACTGACCTGGATGTCTAACAAATGGCTTGACTATCTAGCTCCACAGATATACTGGCAGATAGGCCACTCTACTGCAGACTTTGATAAACTAGCAAAATTCTGGAACTCAAATTCTTATGGAATACCAATCTTTCCGGGACTTGCAGCATACCGCCTGGGAGAGTCAGGATTCCCTACCACTACAGAGTTTTTAAATCAGGTTAAACTCTGCCGTTCTCTATCCGGTATCCAGGGAAATGTATGGTTCCGGACAGAGCATATTTTAAAAGAGCCACTACTTAGTTATATTAAACAGAATATCTACACTGCACCAACTCTTGTTCCAAAAATGGGAAGTTATACGGTAACTGTACCTCAGGCCCCACAAGTCACACTCAGCCAAAAAATAATATCTTGGCAATATGTCAATGATGCAACAGAGTATGTTGTCTATGAACTCAAAAGAGAGGGCACATCAAATACCTGGAGTACTCATATTAGTTATAAAGGGAAAAACACCAACTTTGGAGCAGAATCCGGCAAGAACTATGTTGTAATTGCTATAAACGGAAGAGAAAAATCGGGATACCAAAAAGTTATCTTTGTACCATAAGAAATTGATTATTTGGCTATCTGCTTAGGATAGACTCTTTACAAAACCAGCTATCTTATCATAACTCTCCTCCATACTTTGGAGGAGTTTAATTTGAGCTCTTGCTCTTACAAGATTGTGCTGAGGGTAGCTGGTTTTGTACTTAAAGTATTTATCTCCGTCAAGATAGTCGTCCAAAAACCTGACAGCATGCTCATATGTTATAAGAGCAGGACCATAAGCAAGAGAGTCCAGCTCTGCCGGTGTCAGAAAAGATTTTGCTTCTGAGAGATAACCTTTAATAATACCTTTGCAGATATCCATATCCAGCCCTACATTATCAGGATTTCTGTCATCCTCTTCTCCTCTGTTTGCTCCTGTTCTGATTGAATCTCCAAGGTCATAACAAACATACCCGGGCATTACAGTGTCCAAGTCTATAACACAAAGGAGCTCTCCATTTTTATCGAAAAGAACATTATTGAATTTTGGATCCTGATGGATTATCCTTTTAGGGATAAGACCCTTATCTCCCATCTCAATGATTTTTGAATACCTCTCTACACGACTCAGTAGAAAGTCAACATCACTGCGCACTTTATCCAGACGCCCTTCCGGGTCGATCTCAATTGTTTTCCTAAGACTCTCTACCCTTAAAGGTGTATTGTGAAAGTTGGGCAGTACTTCGCAAAAATCTTTTGCATCAAAATCGGAAAGATGCCTATGAAACCTCCCGAACGCCTTCCCTGCAAGTTCTGCCATCGCCGGATTGCCGATCTTCTCAAAAGTGTTGGCATTCTCAATAAAAACATACATCCGCCAGTAATCTCCGTTATGATCCCAATAATATGCCTGACAAGAGCCATTACACTGAATACACTCCGGAGTGAGAACATGCCTGTTAATATCTTTGCAACCCTCCTCTTCCAGTTTTTTGCGTATATGATCTGTAACGAGACGTATGTTATGCTGGAGCCCGTCAACATTTCTAAAAAACCGGCTATTGATTTTTTGAAGCAGGAAGTTTGGATGATCGGGATTTTTTGTGTTTATCTTATATGTAAAATTGATAAGACCGTCGCCGTGCTCTTCTATCGATTTTACTGGGTAAGGGAGCAAACCTACTGCTATTATTTCCGCTACAGATTGAGGAATCATATTTTTATATTATTGATTATAAAATCTTTAAACATTATTATTTACCCGGCAATATTATGCACAAAAGAGGTATTCCGGATATAAATTTAGGGATTAAAAATATAAATCCAAAATAAGCTTGAATTATACTGCTCTTTTTATACTCAGAATTTAAATCCGAATGATATCCCCGCTCTTATTCCTGACCAGAAACCATCAAGATTCATCGTGGCACCATTTGCATTAACTGATACAGTTTTTTTGACAAGCGGGATCTCAAAATCTTCCAGATTTTCCCTTAACTGCTCCTGCTCATCTGCTGTCAATGTACGGGAAGATATACCGGTCAGATCTCCTTTCCCAAATCCTGCATGTGGCCCCAATATCCACCAGTCGAGAAGAAAATGTCTGCCAAGCGACCACTGAGCTCCAAACATAATCCCCGCTGTATTTGACTTTATACTCCCCCTAAGAGAGATGCTCTGTTGCACGTTATTCTCATCATCATAAAAGAATTCAAAATTATTCCCCTCATATCCGGCGTATCTAAAAAACGGTGCAATGTAAAAACCCCTTCCATAACCCTTTTTCCCCAGGTAGAACCGGATCTCCGGCGTAACTGCGAAGTTAGAAAGAGTGAAATTATCTATAATCCGCTCTGTATCTGGATCGTCACTGTCAATTTGTCTCTTGATACTCTCTTTAAAAGGGATTGTTCCCTCCGGCATTAATCTGTAAGAGATTGCAGCAGAGAATCTTTTGGTGAATACTCTTTCGTATTGAAATGAAAAGTTATTGAGAGGCAGAGCTGTGAGATTAACTTTGAAAAGATTCATTTTAGGAGCATACTCCTCTTTGTGGAGATACTCACTTGCCGGTCTTAGCTGAGAAAAACCGGATGCCGTAAACAAAATGAAAATGGCTGAGATTAACAGGTTTTTTTTCATAATCTAAAGTGTAATTATCCACTGTAAATATAGTAATAATTAACCTATCCATTAATGATAGTTTGTCGCTAATATATTTTTTTATTAAATTTATGGGGTTTTTAAACTGAATATTGTTTGAAATTATTAATATTTAAGATATGAATTTTTCCAGAGTTATGACTTTAACATCTCT
>JAUYTB010000283.1 GCA_030695305.1 Bacteroidales bacterium | reverse complement strand
ATCCTCCTCCCTTGTATTTAGTGCCTCAAGATTGGTAAAGTTGATAATTGTGTTTAGTGTTATATTTTTGAAGTGGCTGTACTGCAATCCACCTGTAACTCGCCCATTGTTACCTGCACGATCGGTAATAGCTACATTGTTAAAAAATACTCCCCTCTCTGCTACAGTAATAGGACCATTTAAAGTGTAATTGACATTCGTAAAATCGACACGAAAGGCGAGATTATCCAGTGTGGTATTTCTACCTGTTAATACAAGCTTGTCTGTAGGGCCTTTAAGAAGCAGAGATCCGGAGATACCTCCAGAAGTTCTGGAGATAATATCGGCAAGGAAAGGCTCAAAAAAGGCTGGAGAGAACTTGCTTAGTGTCGCATTTACCTCAAGATAACTTCCTTTTGGTTTGTAGTATCCCTCTGTAATAAGTGGCTGTTGCCCATTTAAAGTATTGAGGACTCTTATTACGAAATGCTCGGAGCTGTTATCCCATTCACTTAATATGTCCAGCTCTCCCAGGGGCTGATTATTTGCAGAGATCTCTCTCCCTTTTAGATTCAGAAGTATCTGTGGGTTCTTATATAGATCGAGCAAAAGGGCATTCCCGGATAACCTTCCCTGAATATTAAGCTCTTCACGAATAAAACTGTTTACCGGAGAGATATCAATATTATTTAGTACAACTGATAATGTATCCAACTCGTTTGAAGAGATAATTCCGTCAATATTGAGAAACTGATCACTCCTAAAAAGATTAAAGTCATGAAATACATAGGTGTTCTCCTGCTTCACTATTTTAGATTTAGCAAAGCTCCAGTTCTCGCCATTAAGTAATATCTCAGAGGGGCTGATTGAGATATCTGTTATATAGTTTTTACCCTCTCCAATAGGGGTAAAGAGTACCTCAGATGTAAAATCAAGCCGGTTTTCAAGATCTCCTTTATTGGTATATTCGCTACGTATTTTTAACAGATTATCTCTTAAATTCAGGGATAGCTTACTGCTGTCTAGATTAATACCTGCAAGATGGATTCTGTCCGATGTTATATTTGCGTTAAGAGCTCTGGCATCTCCACTAAGATTAAGATTAAGTTTATTTGAGTAGATCCCCTTATAACCTGTACGCTCACTTTTTATCTCTGTTGTGAGTCTCTCTTTGGAGTCAATTTCAAATCTGAGCGTGGTTCCCTTTGATATACTTAGCCCCGGAAGCAAAAGTTGTGATATTGCCTTTGTATCGTTGAACTCTACACTTAAAGAGTATTTTTTCTTATTGTTGCGAAGAGTATTGTCTCTCTCTTCGGGAAATATGGCACTAAGATTACTGTGAAGGACAATATCGAGATACTTATCAATAAAATTTGTAAAAAAGTCATCCCCTCTGTATGTGGCATCTGCAAAAGCAGAGCGAAGAAATAGTGTGAAATTATTCTCTCTTGAGCTGGACTGAACTGTAATGTCGCCAATTGGGAAATTACCGTTACTATTCTTGAAATTAAGGGATTTAACATTTATTGTGCCGTCAATATCGCCTTTGGAATTTCTGGTAAAGTTTGCAAGAGTGCGAAGAGATACACTCGAAACGCTGTCTCTCTTGTCAAAATTGAGAGCGGCAAGGTCGGCATAAACTACATCTGCATAGAAATCGTAATAGGAGTAGTTTGACTTAACTCCAATTATACCCTGAAAGATAAGATCAAGATTAGGATCCCTAAATATCACCTTACCATCGAATGTATCATCCAGATAGCTTCCTGCTGCATATATATTACGGTATGGATATCCGTTGAACTGAAGCTCTTTTACATTTAAATTATCTATGTAGAACTCACTGCCGCCGGAATCCTGATCTCTTAACAAGGCAGTAATTTTACTCTCGAGAGTAATCTCTCCAAGAGAGTTGTTTTTTATTAATTTGCCAATATTTAGTTTGTCAGTTCTAATATTACCCCTTAGATCTACCCCTTTTTTCCCTGAATTGGTTCTTAGAAGCACATCCATATATACATTCCCGATATTGGAAGTTAGATTTCCGTTAGCAACAAAATCGTTGAGCAGTCCGGCAAGTCTGCCTTTAAAGTTGTACTTAACAAATGGAGAGAGGTTTGCAAGCTCTTTAATGGGCTTGCTGCTGTTTAGCGAAGAGATGATATATGCCAGGTCAAGAGTTGTTGTGGTGCTGTTTTTGATGTCTATAAATGCCATTGTAACATCTGTATCCGGAAGGCCGGAGATACTAAAATTAAGATCGGCATATGTGAGTCCGGTTTCCGATCGGATTCTTAAATCGTTTGCCTTAAGGTTTGAGACAGGCCCAGAAACAACTCCGTCAATATAGACGACAAGTCGATTCTCTCTAAGCTCTGCGGCAAATTTTGATAAGGTTTGAAAATTAAGCAGGGTATTATTAAAATCGGCCTCAATTCTTACATTGGTCAAAAAGTTGGAAAAGTCTTCTGAGTTGTTGTAGTTGAATGAAAGAGATCTTGCATTTAGTTTTGAATAACCGTCGTCTATTATTAGATTATCCAGCTTTGCTATCTTATTGCTGATACTTAGGTTTCCTGAGAAAGCGTTTACTTTAAAACCACTCTTCTCTGCAAAGCTTATATTGTTGATAATAGCTTTGAGGGTATTGTTATGGATTTGAATTTTTCGGATATCTGTGTTTATATCTCTAACAGCAAGATTATTAAAATTTATAACGCCGGAATCTGTCACGTTTAAATCATTAAACGGATTGTGCATATGAAACCGGAAATTTCTAAGCTTTATCTCTCCTGCAAAGATATCGGGGATAGATGTTGTGGAATCACTCTTCTCCCCGGAGGAGAGGGTGCTAAGCACTCTGTCCAGACTTGTGGTGGAATCGGTGATATTTACAAGGTTGAATACCCCGTCATAGAGATGGGCATGAGATATTTTCAGTTTTCCTCTCAATAAATCGGATGCAGAGAATTTTACAGATAGTTTCCCGCAACCCAATAGTGTATCCTTATCTGAGTATAAAATGGCGATATCATTAACAATCAATTTATTAAAAAAGACATAGTATACCTTGCCTATAGATACTTCTGACTGTAGTTTTCTTGAAAGAGAGCCCGCTGCTTTACGGGCACTCCATGTCTGCAGCGCAGGTATCTGAAGAGCAAGATAGGCTCCTATCGGGACTGATGCCGTGATAATCAGGAGTACTACTGCTATTTTTTTAAGAATCCGGATAATAATAATTTTTACAAAATTAATCAAATTAACAGAGCTATTTGTTAAAAAAAGAGCAATTTTGCAAAATAAATTTTAAGAGCCATAATATAAGTATGAGTATAACAATTCTTGCGATAGAGTCCTCGTGTGATGATACATCTGCATCAGTCATTCGTGATGGCTTTATCTTGTCAAATATAATGGCCGGTCAGGATATTCACTCTAAGTGGGGAGGGGTTATCCCGGAGCTGGCATCCCGTGCTCACCAAAAAAATATTTTGCCGGTTATCGATACTGCGCTAAGGGTTGCAGATATAACTCCCGACCGGATTGACGCCATAGCATTTACAAGAGGTCCCGGTCTTCTTGGATCCCTGCTTGTGGGGACATCTTTTGCCAAGGGCCTCTCAATATCTCTTGACCGGCCGCTTGTTGAGGTGAACCATCTCCAGGGGCACCTTTTATCTCCGTTTTTAAGGGAGCAGGAGAGCGCTGCAGCTCTCCCATCTTTCCCCTTTTTGTCTCTTCTTGTCTCCGGAGGTCACACTCAGATAGTGAGAGTAGATGACTACTTAAAGTTTGAAGTTCTGGGTGAGACTATAGACGATGCTGTAGGAGAGGCATTTGATAAGTGCGCCAAGATTATCTCTCTTGGATATCCCGGAGGCCCATTGGTTGACCGACTGGCCAAAAGTGGCAACCCCTTAAAATTCAAATTCTCAAAACCCAGGATATCGGGATATAACTACAGTTTTAGCGGAGTCAAGACCTCTCTGCTTTACTTTTTAAGAGATAGCATTAAGGATAATCCGGACTTTATAACTCAAAATATTAATGATCTTTGTGCATCATTTCAAAAGACACTCATAGATATATTAATGGAGAAGCTAATAAAGGCGGCTGACGATACAGGGATAAAAGATATCGCAGTTGCAGGTGGTGTATCTGCGAACTCTGGATTACGGGAGAGGATTATTTGTGAAGGAGAGAGGAGGGGTTGGCGAACATTTGTGCCGAGCGTCAATTATACAACAGATAATGCGGCCATGATTGGAATTGCGGGCTACTACAGATATCTAGCCGGTCTGCTTAGCTCTTTGGATGTTACGCCTGTCTCAAGGTCGTTTAATATTTAAATCCGATATAGATACAAAACAATGAGCACTCACACCTAATATTTGAGTGTGGATTTTACTATGCAAAAACATTGCCGTTTTTTGTAAAACAGTATCAATATTCAAAAATAAAATTATCTTTGTCTCCGCAAACACAAATTAATGTACTTAATCACTAACTTAAAATTTATTACATGAAAAGATTCAGCCTTGTAATTGCAGCTCTCCTTTTTGTCGCGGGTAATGTGCTTTTTGCACAGAACATACGAATATCGGGGAGTGTAACTGAATTGGGATCGGGAGCACCGCTTCCATTCGTGAGCATCCAGGTTAAAGGAACAACCACAGGTACATCTACAATGGACAATGGCTCCTTTGTGATCAATGCTCCTTCTAACGGGACTCTTATTTTTAGTTTTATCGGATATAAGACTATCGAAGTTCCTGTTGAGAACAGAAGCGTTATCAATGTTCAGCTTGAGATGGACGCTGTGAGTCTGGAAGAGGTCGTTATGGTTGCTTACGGTACCGCAAAAAGATCGAGCGTTACCGGATCAATCACATCGATTGGTTCCGCCAGTATTGAGAAGAGGCCTGTAACAAATGCGCTGGCTGCCCTTTCGGGTGCGGCACCGGGTGTTCAGGTAAATACCTCTTACGGACAGCCGGGAGCTGATCCTACAATCCGTATCCGCGGATTTGGCTCTATTAACTACTCATCTGCTCCGCTTATTGTACTTGACGGATCTCCTTATAACGGAGTGATGGCAAATATCAACCCGGCCGATATTGAGTCTATCAGTATTCTAAAAGATGCTGCATCAACTGCACTCTTTGGTTCCAGAGGATCAAACGGAGTTGTTATGATTACCACCAAAAAAGGTAGAAAAGAGAGACTCTCTATCAGTGCTACTGTTACTCAGGGTTTTTCCGGAAGAGGTCTTCCTGAGTATGAGAGAGTTGATGCTTTCCAGTACTACCCTGTAATGTGGGAGTCGCTAAGAAACAGTCTCATTACAACTGCCAGACCAATTGGCGAGGCTAGTATTTTGGCTTCAGGTTCAACTGCCAACGGTATTATCGCTCAGCTTGGCTACAACCCTTTTAGAGGTATAGCTGATGATAAGATTGTAGGAGTTGACGGAAAATTAAATCCATCTGCCACATCTCTTCTTTGGGGAGATGACGTCGACTGGTATTCACCTGTAGAGCAGCTTGGAAACAGAACAGAGGCCATGGTCTCTGCAAGTGGTGGAAGTGAGAATGCGGACTATTATCTTTCTGTAGGTTATACTACAGATCACGGTTGGATCAAGAAGACCAACTACGATCGTGTATCTGCCAGGGCAAATCTTAACTTTACCCCTAAAAAGTGGATCACTTTTGGAGTAAACATTAACACATCACACAACACCTCTACATCTGCAAATACAGATAGTAGCACAGGTTATGCCAACCCAATCTACTTTGCCAGGACAATGGGACCTATCTATCCTGTTTATCAGCATGATAGAGTAACAGGTGACTATATTCTTGACGATCAGGGTCAGAAGCAGTGGGATCTTGGTGCACAGGTTGTTCAGGGTGGAGTTACCTACAGAGCAAGAACTCAGAACAATGGCCGTCACGGTATTGCA
>JAUYTB010000280.1 GCA_030695305.1 Bacteroidales bacterium | reverse complement strand
AACATCTCCACCACTCTTAATGCTCAGGTTTTTAGCATTTTTAACGGCGTTGTAAAACAGATCCTTGTTTTGCCGGGATATAATCAGTGCGTATTAGTACAGCATGGAAACTTCTACACCTTCTACACCAAGTTGGAGAGGGTGCAGGTGAAGGCCGGGGATACTGTTAAAACGGGAGATTTGCTTGGAACTCTTACAGAGACCGAGGGCAACTCAGTTATACACTTTCAATTGTGGAGCGGGACTGTAAAACAGAATCCGGAACACTGGATCTCAAAATAGTCTCTTCTAATATCTAAAGCTGCTACCCCCGATAAACTCACGCATTACCGAAGTTGGAGGAATAAGAGCAATCTCCGAAGGTTGCAACTCCTGAATATAGGAGAGAAACTTAAGCAATCTTATACTCTCTGTGGATGCGGGAGAGTTTGGCGCAATCCTCCTGAGAAGCGGTTCTGCATAGTACTTTAGAAGAGGGAGCTCATATATAAGTGCAGAGTTAAACATAATATCTGCATTCTCCTGGAAAGGGAAGATATTATTGATCTCTCCGCGCCTTACACTCGGCCACCTTAAGATAGTATTCTCCGGACTCATTCCCCTGTAATTTCCGTCTCTCACAATTCTCCGGATAAGACGGCAGTCAGATGTTGATATATTATTGTTCTCGTCCAGAGAGAGTGATGTAAGTGCAGATGCATAGATCTTATATATCTTCTCCGGATCTATATGAGATGTCAGTTTTGGATTCAAGCCGTGAATCCCCTCCATTATAAGGATATCCTTATCTCGCAGGGTGAGCTTCTCTCCTGTAAAAACCCTCTTACCCAGAGTAAAGTCATACCTCGGAAGATCAATTATCTTGCCACTAAAGAGATCATTTAACTGCTCATTGAGAAAAGCGACATCCATTGCCTCCAGAATCTCAAAGTCGTAGTTTCCCTCTGCATCTTTTGGGGTTTTATCTCTGTCTATAAAGTAGTTATCCATTTCGATAATAACCGGATTCATCCCCAAAACCCTGGTCTGCAACGCAACCCTTTTTGAGGTAGAGGTCTTTCCGCTGCTGGAAGGTCCTGCAATAAGGACCAGTTTGATATCGTCTCGTCTCTTATATATCTCGTCTGCAATGGCAGCATACTTTCTCTCATGAAGTGCCTCGGAGATCTGAATCAGCTCACTTGCATTCCCTTTGGTTATCGAGTGGTTGAGAGCTCCTACCCCCTTAACCCCTAATATAGAGCACCAGTCGGAGTACTCTTTAAAAACACCGGAGAGATTGAATTGGTACGGAGTGTGTATTATCTCGTATGGTCTGGTAAGAGATGGAGATCTAAGCAAAAACCCTCTGCTGAAAGATTCAAAACCCCATGATGTCAGTTCTCCTGTAGAGTTTACCAGCGGCCCATAGTAGTGGTCGGCATATCCATCAAGAAAATATACTGTTGTAAAGAATTTCCCCCTCTGTTCATGCAGAAATGCCTTCTCCGGACGGTTATTGGCGCGAAACATCTTTGCCGCCTCCTCAGTTCTTATCTTCTGTCTTGTAAAGGGCAAATCTGCATCAATTATCTCCTGCATCCTTCTCTTTATTGCCTTAACCTCATCTTCACTTATTACTGCAACTCTCGGAAATCCATCCTCGTCCGGATCCATCTCCCGAAGCTCGGCATACATTCCGTTTTGCAAGTTATAATCAATTACAAGTGAATACTGCGGAAATAGTTCGGCCGTTGCTTTTTGGAGAACAAAGTTCAATGAGCGAATATAGGTTCTGGCACCATCGGGGTGAGAATAGTCGATAAACTCTATGTTATGAGGAATATAGACAGGAAAACCCAGCTCCTTAAGTTGATTATCTACTATTGCGGCAATAACCGGCCACTTTAGCTCTACTCTCTCTCTCTTTACAATGGACGAAAGGGTATCTCCCGGTTCACAATGGAGTGTCTTTTTTAGGTTTTCGCAATAGACCTTTATCATACCTGATTACTGTTTAATAAATAACATCTTGATA
Source organism: Bacteroidales bacterium (assembly GCA_030695305.1). Taxonomy (GTDB): domain Bacteria; phylum Bacteroidota; class Bacteroidia; order Bacteroidales; family UBA932; genus Bact-08. The sequence continues at coordinate 3,796 of JAUYTB010000280.1, read as the reverse complement.
TACAACTGCAATATACAAAAAAAATCTTAAAGATATCTCCCTGTAACCGAGAGTGGATTCTTTGCAATCTCTTCCGGGGTACCCTCCGCAATTATCTGACCACCCCTGGCTCCACCCTCCGGTCCAAGATCAAAGATATAGTCTGCCGAACGCAGAACATCCAGATTATGTTCAATTACCAAAACCGTATTACCTTGGTCTGTAATTGTCTGGAGAACATTAAGAAGAACCCGTACATCTTCGAAGTGAAGGCCTGTTGTTGGCTCATCCAAAATATATAGAGAGTTCCCTGTCCCCCTTTTGGAGAGTTCGGCAGCAAGCTTTACTCTCTGACTCTCCCCTCCGCTGAGGGTTGTAGATGACTGCCCCAGCTTGACATATCCAAGCCCTACCTCCTCCATTGCTTTAAGGCGCTGTACAATTGAAGGAAGATGTTCAAAGAATTTCAACGCTTGCGATATTGTCATCTCAAGCACATCGTATATAGATTTACCCCGATACTTAACTGCAAGGGTATCCGGAGTATATCTTTTGCCATTGCAATCTCTGCAATGTACATGTACCGAAGGGAGAAAATTCATCTCAATTATCTGTACACCTGCGCCTTTACAACTTTCACACCTCCCTCCCTTTACATTAAAAGAAAATCTGCCAGGTTTAAATCCCCTTATCTTAGCATCCGGTGTCTCTCCAAACAGTTTGCGGATATCAGAAAAGACATTTGTATATGTTGCAGGGTTACTCCTTGGTGTTCTTCCTATAGGCGACTGATCTATCTCAATAAGTTTGTCAATATTTTCAATTCCCTTTATCTCGCTATAAGGGAGTGCTTTGTAAAGAGATCTGTAGAAATGGTTGCTCAGAATAGGCATAAGAGTCTCATTAATAAGGGAAGATTTACCGCTACCACTCACACCGCTTATCCCAATAAGGCATCCGAGCGGAACTCTGAGGTTAACCCCCTTTAGATTATTCCCCTGCGCTCCTTTCAGTTCAAGAATTTTTCCGTTACCCTCTCTTCTTATAGATGGAGTCTCTATTCTCCTTACGCCGGTTATATAGTCTAGAGTCATTGAGTTAAACGAAGAGATCTCCTTTGGTGACATCCCGGAGATTACTGCAGGGTCTCCGGAAAAGAGAACTCTTCCACCCTTCTCACCCGCTCCCGGACCCATATCTATCAACCAATCTGCAGAGGTTATCATCTCCTGGTCGTGCTCAACCACCATGATGGAGTTGCCTTCATCCCGCAGCTTTTTGAGAGAGTCAATCAACTTAATGTTGTCTCTCTGATGCAGTCCAATGCTGGGTTCATCCAGGATATAGAGTACATTTACCAACTTGGAGCCAATCTGGGTTGCAAGCCGTATTCTCTGGCTCTCTCCTCCGCTTAGTGACCTTGTGCTTCTATCCAAGGAGAGGTACTCAAGACCCACATCTGTAAGAAAACCAACCCTGTCCATCAGCTCTTTAATAATATCTCTAGCTATTGTTTGCTCTCTCTTCTCTAGTTTAGTCCACAACTCTGAAACCCATATCTTAAGGGCAGAGATATCCATAGCCGATACCTCAGAAATGTTTTTCCCGTCTATCTTAAAGCTCAGTGCCTCCTCCTTTAGTCGCCTGCCTTTGCATAGAGGGCATAGAATCTCCTCTACAAACCTCTCCTTCTTCATAATCAGGTCATCACTATCCTTATCACTCTGCTCAATCAACGATATTACCCCCTGGAAACTCATCATCATCGAGGAGGAGTCGTTGCCAACCCTAAAAAGCTCGTCGGAGCCGTATATTATAAGATTGAGGGCATCCTCCGGAATATCAGAGACAGGGTCGTGAAGGGAGAACTCATACCTCTTGGCAATACCCTCTAACTGGCGAAAGAGAAGCGTGTCTCTCATAACCCCTACAGGTGTTATCCCACCTTTGGCTATAGAGATAGAGTCGTTTGGTATAATCTTGGAGAGATCTGCTTTATTGATCATCCCTAACCCTTTGCAGTGCGGACATGCCCCCTGGGGGGAGTTAAAGGAGAAGGTGTGCGGTGCGGGCTCGGGATAGGAGATTCCACTATGGGGACACATAAGGTGTTTACTAAAGTGGCGGAGAGTATCGCTCCCGCTCTCAAGAACAGCCAGAGAGCCCTTACCGTGAAATAGTGCAGATAGTACAGAGTCTCTTACCCTCTTCTCACCTCCCGCCTCCGGTATTATCTTATCTATCACAAGCTCTATAAAGTGCGACTTATATCTGTCCAACGGATTGATGGTTGCAAGGTCGTAGATCTCTCCATCTGCCCTTACCTGAAGAAATCCCTTTCTAATAAGTGACTCAAAAAGGTCTTTATAGTGCCCTTTTCTACCTTTTACAAGAGGAGCTAAAAGAATTGAGCGACGCCCTTTGTACTCCTCCATTATAAGAGAGACAATCTGCTCATCGCTGTATCTTATCATCTCTTCACCTGTAGCAGGCGAGTAGGCCTTTGAGGCTCTTGCATATAGAAGGCGAAGAAAGTCGTAGATCTCTGTTATTGTACCCACAGTAGATCTGGGGTTTCTGCCGGTTGTCTTTTGCTCTATTGCAATTATGGGGCTCAACCCGGTAATACTGTCCACATCCGGTCTCTCTAATGCACCCATAAATTGACGGGCATAGGCAGATAGGGTCTCCATATATCGTCTCTGCCCCTCTGCAAATATTGTATCAAAAGCCAGAGAAGATTTCCCGCTTCCGCTCAACCCTGTAATTACCACAAGCTTATCTCTCGGAATAGAGACATCTGCACTCTTAAGGTTATGAACTCTTGCGCCTGTTACCTCTATGCTCATTTGTCTCAGTTATTCACTTCTCTCCCGGAATCCCTTGGCAGGAATAAGGACTTTATATGTGCGTTTCTGTTTGTTATCCAATCTGTTTGCCCTTATCCACTGGTTATACATCTTGATAAGTTTAAAGTTGGTATTGTGCTTGGCTGCAAAATCGGACCAGTTTTCTACCGATCCCTTTACCTCAACCACTGTATACTCTAAAGGAGGGAACAGATCTGCTTGATTGAGATGAAAACCGTACCTCTCCCTGTTGTTAAGGATTGTCTTAAATGCAACAGCTCTAAAGACATATCTGCCCGTCTCCTCTACAAACTGAGTATCATAATAGTTCTCTTTGGACTGGATATTCATCCTGTAACGGACATTGCTCAACCCTGTATTATAAGAGGCCGCAGCCATTGTCCAGCTTCCAAACTCGGCGTAAGCTTTCCTAAAGTATGCAGCTGCTGCCCGTGTAGACTTCTCAATATTGTATCTCTCATCTACTTCATTATCTACAAATAGGCCATACTCCCTTGCAGTAGCTGCAAGAAACTGCCAGTAACCGGCAGCATTGGCGGGAGAGACAAGCGGCTGAAGCATACTCTCTGCTATACACAGATAGTAGAAATCGTCGTGAATACCCTCCTCTTTTAGGATTCTCCTAATCTCGGGGCCATAACGGTTATCTAACTGCATTATATAAATCATGGTGCCGTGAAGGTAGCTGAGACTTGTTATCTCTCTTACAAGCGACTCTCTTACATCAAAATATTTAAGGGGAAGCTCCTCTCCGGCAAAAGATGCAGTTTCAGGTATCGGGGGGAGTCTTACATCCTGACTAAAAGTGCTCTTTCCCTGAAAAGCCATACGGGTACTCAAAGAGTCTGCAGAGTCTGCACTTGTGCAAAACGAAAGTAGTGGAATTAAAATAGCTAAAGTTCTTACTCTTATATATTTTATCATTAATATCTGTTTTTGAAGTTTAC
>JAUYTB010000270.1 GCA_030695305.1 Bacteroidales bacterium | reverse complement strand
CTCAGTTTTGCCGGCAGGATTAAGAGGCTAATGAGCGAAGATCTGATCTGTACCGGTATTGACTTGAAATTGAGTATAGATAAGGGTATAGAAATTGATGCAGATGAGAGTCAGATAACTCAGGTTATGGTGAATATTGTTAAAAATGGTATTCATGCAATTGGAGAGAACACGGATAACCCTTTGCTGGAAATCAGAGCATTCGCCGATGGACGTGACACTTGTATAGATATTATTAACAATGGCAAACCAATTGCCCCAGAGTTAAGGGATCAGATCTTTATTCCTTTCTATACATCCAAAGAGGAGGGAACCGGAATAGGTCTTAGTATCTCCAGACAAATTATGAGACTGCATAACGGGACAATAAAACTAATCTCTTCCATTGATGGATGCACCATATTCCGGCTACACTTCAGGGATTGTGTCAGGGAGTAAGGTTTAGCTCTGCTCCTCTGTGAGTGTTTCTACCTCTGATGCGGCTCTCTCCGGGTTGCTTAGAATCTCCTGAACTATCTTTGTTACAGTCCTGAAATCAATCTTACCCGAACTCATCATTGGGAGCTCACGGATTACAATGAAATGCTTAGGAAGAGCAATATTAGGCAGTTCGTCACCCATTTTCTTTAGAATCTCCGACTTGTTTACCTCAATTGTAACTGTAGCAATAATTGATGATCCTCTTATCTCATCGGACACATCAACCACACAGCATGATACGCCTGTTGGAAGGTGTTTCTCCAGGGTGTTCTCTACCTTTACAAGAGAGACCATCTCCCCTCCGATTTTAACGAACCTCTTAAACCTACCAGCATGCCAAAGATATTTATCTTCGTCCATAAAGCCCATATCTCCGGTATTATACCAACCACCCTTTAATGCCTCTGTAGTGAGCTCAGGATCGCCAAAATACCCCTTCATAACAGAGTCGCCCTTAACCAGAATCTTACCTGTCTCTCTGACTTTGCACTCCTCACCTGTTTCAAAGTTCTCTACGCGAACAATAACCCCGGGAACAACTCTTCCGGTACTACCCGGTCTGTTATACTTGTGTGAGTTAACAGATATAACCGGAGAGGTCTCGGTTGCACCGTATCCCTCCAATAGAGTAACACCATGCTTTTTCATATATCCGTCACGGAGAGCATCCGGACACTTATCGGCACCCGACACCATGATTCTTATAGATTTAAAATCACCCGGTTCCGATTTATGCAGATAGCCCCAGAAGAAGCTTGGTGTTCCCACCATTATTGTAGGTCTCTCCTCTCTGGCAATTGTACATACTGTCTGAAAATCGAGCGGATTTGCATATGTAACCATAGTCATACCGTAGTAAAAAGTTACCCAAAGATTAACAGTCAGACCAAAGACATGGAAAAAGACAAGGTTAGCCAAAATTATATCCTGATCGCTTACATTTACATAATTCCCGAAATTCTCAATATTAGATGCGATGTTTTTATGAGTAAGCTGGACAGCTTTTGGATCCTTCTCACTTCCGCTGGTAAATAGTATTGCGGCAGTATCGTTTTCATCACCCTTGTGAATGGTTTTTAGTAATAAATTTACAGGAAGCTTACTCTTTAAAGCGGCCTTTAACTTATCTCCGGTTGTAACACCAGCCATAATATCTTCGATCATTACCATACCTTCTATAGCCGGGCATTTTATCTTTTCAAGAAGTGCCTTAGATGTTATTATGGTTTTGAACTTGCATTTTTGCTGTGCGTATCTGGCATTTATCTCCGCTCCTGTAGAGTAGTTAATCATTACCGGAACTCTTCCGCTCATAAGAGCACCTACAGTGGCAAGTGCAGATCCTGCCGATGTAGGAATCATGACCCCTATAAAACCCTCTTCATACTCTTTAAATTTTGAGCTGAGGATCAGAGCTCCGATAAGTGCTCTGGAATAGGTTACTCTTTTGTCAGTAGTTCTGTCTATTACTGCTAATTTATTGGCATATCTCTTTGCCATTCGCACAAATTGCTGATGTAGTAACATAATATTCTGGTTAAGTTATTCTCTTTTTTCCGGCGGCTAATATAATAATATATTTAGGACATTTCCAAATATGAGTGTAAATATAAGAAATGTTGGGAGCCTAGATATATGAGCAGATTGAGAAAATAAAAAAACTCCCGAAAAACCGGGAGTGTAAAATATTGCTCTTATTTAATCTACAAACCTTGGCAAGGCTATTACTACATTGGGTTTAAGGGGGAGTGCGCGGTATATAGATCTGGCATCCTCTCTGGCTAATTGAATCTCTATTCTGTAGTTATATGATCTTGAATCAGGATTTTTTAATGAGAGTAAGTTTTTTCTTAGAAACCAATCTCTGTACTCTCGCTTGTATGCTCTCCATGCAGCTTTGGATCCGGCAAGTCTCTTCTCTTTTTGATTGATCTCTAATATAACCCTGTTTTCAAAAGAGAAGAGGACAAAAACATCATTTTGAACCGGAAGTATAGGTGCACTCTCAATATTGGCTTCGGTGGTATCCTTAGGCGCCTTCTTGATTACAACAGGATATTTCTCTATACTTGCGAGCTCCTCCTTTACCTCTAAGGGGGCTGATAAGAGAGAATCCCTCACAGATAGAGGCAGTTTCTTAAGTCCTTTACTCAAATAAATATAAGATATTTTTGAGTTAAAAAGTGTAACACCCTTAAAAGAGAGAGTTGCGATACTGTCTTTGATATTAATAAGAAGTGAGATTGAATCTCCTTTTGAGAGGTCAAGGGCAGATTTTAGGAGCGCCTCATTATGCTTAAGGGATATAATTTTCTCAATCATCTCCTCCCTCTCTTTGGTTATAGTTTGTTTATCAGGACTCTTTTGTGCCATTAAAGATGCAGAGATTGCTTTAAAATCCCTTCTTACCGGAAGAAGTCCGAACAGAGCAAATGAGATTAATGCTATAGCAAATATAATAGCTGCACCTGCAAATATTGATCTTTTACTGATATTGTGACTCATAAAGAAGAGAATTAAAAAATATAGACTCTGGATCCTATCTCAAGACTCTTATATACAACTTTAAGATCTTCGTCCCCTAGTCTTATGCAACCGTGAGTTACAGGGAGTCCTAAGAATCGCTGGTAAAGAGTTCCATGAATCAGATATCCTTGTCCAAGTGTAAGTGCATAATCGCCTAAAGTTCCATATTCGAGTCTATCCGGGTGCCCCCTGGGAGGAATTGGCAAGCTCTCCTCAACAAACGCCCAGTCCGGCTTAATCCAAATTGGATCTACAATTTTACCCAGAATACGGAATTGTCCCTTTGGTGTTTTGAACATCCACTGCCTCCCCTCTCCGGCATCCAGTAAAATATAGCTTCCCGTAGAACAGATACCCTCTCTGATTATGTTTTTTCTGTTTCTAAGCACAAAAGTGTTGTTTGTAGTGTTTACAATCAGGTAGATTCCATAGGGAGAGAGATTCTCAATTCTCTTTTGAAGGGAGCTTACTCTTCTGTTTAAACTCTTTTCTATTGAAGTGAGCTTTACTGAATCTGAGTTACTGAGCGAGTCCGGATATGACTTAAAATTATAGAAAGAGACGGCAATCTCCTTAATACTTTCGGCCTTTAAAAACATACAGAAGATTGTCAAACAACATACAACAGTAATAAAAGACCAGAACAGGAAAAGATAGAACCTTTTTTGCCCGGGTTTGTGTTGTTTCTCGGACTCTCTTTTTATCTCTATATCATCCATAATCATCATTATTTAATAATTAAGCTATTTAAGGATGTCTTGCAATGGAGAGAGAGAGCCGACTATTGCTATATGGGTTCCAACACTGCAAACAGAGTACAAGTAATCCATATCTCTGTTGTCTAAAGCAACGCAACCGTCAGTCCAGTCTATACCCTTACCCCCACCACCGTGAATCTCTATTAATCCTCCGATATGGGCATTTTTGGGCACTCTGCCTTTGGCTTTTAAGTCGTTGAATCTCTTTATGTCCTGTTTGTTGGGAAAGTTAATAAGCAGTGCCTTGTAGTATATAGTACTTCTTCCGCTCTTTTTTGCAGTGATTGTATATCTACCCTCAGGTGTCGCTTTATCTCCCCTTTGTACTTTATCTCCAAGCCAGTTTACGCCCAGCTCTACATCAAATTCACGAAATTTTTTCCCGGACTTATATAATATGCACTTTCTGGAGAATTTATCAACGACAAGAGTTACTCCTATCCCCTTGACGGAGGAGAGCTCTCTCATCTCCCTGTCCTCTTTTATCCACTGGGGATAGCTTCGGAAATAATCTTCAAGAAGAGAGGATGTTACCCCCTCCAGCTTCTCAATACCAGAAGATATGCTATCCAGAATTTTGCTTGCATCTATAAGATTATTACGGTTGAATGCCTGTTCGGCTTCGTTAAGTTTAAGAATAAACGGAGTTGCTCTGTTTCTTATATTGTGATTAATGGGTAGTTTACCGGTTACAAGCTGTATGTACTGGACGCTCTTTTTGAGCGTCTCCAATTTCCCCTCAATGGCTCTTTTAAGCTCTTTTTTCTTTATTATTGCAGCTTCCCTGGCTTTTTCGGCTTCATCTATTGCGTTTTGAGCATACTCTTCTACTTTGTCATATCTTCTCAGAAGTACCGATCTCTCATTGTTTTCCCGCCACTCGTCCATAGACTCTCTCCACCACTTTTGAGCAACCTCAAAGTTCTCACGTGAGTATATCTCTGCCTCCTCTTTTACAGCTTCCGAGATCGCTTTTCTTGCTCTCTCTATCTTCTCTGTGGGCGGCTTTCCCGAGGAGAGGAGCATAATTAATGCAAAAGCACCAACAGAAGCAGTTATTACTCCTGCTGTTAGTATTACTCTCCTGTTTTTAAGCCATTTGAAATCCATCTATAATTTTTTCAAGTTGTTTAAAATCAAGTAAAGCCCCTAAATAGATAAGGGCTTTACAAATTTACGCAAATACAAACTAGTTGTAAAATTTAATTACAACCTAAAGTTTTAGCGTCTTCTGGTCTTTAAGATAGCAGCATTAAGCTCCTCTTTAATGGCCTCTGCCTTTGCTTTTGATGCGTTGGTTTTATCCTGCGCAGTAAGATAATCGCCATTTGTGATGAGTGTGTTAATCTCTGTTACTGATGCCTCAAGAACAGTAATGTCGTTCTGAATTGCCTCAAGTGCTGCCTTACCCTCTTTTCCCTTCGGTGCCTTTGCAAGAAGCGCTTTGTCCTCTGTTATAAGTGCATTAAGCAGAGCAAGAGTATCTTGAACCTCGGTACTAACCTGAGCTTTACGCTCCTCGGCTTTTACCTTAAGATCTTTGATATCTGCAGTTATCTTTACAAGTTTCTCTGTAATATCGTTGTAATTACGAGAGATAAAGAGTTTGGATTTCTGTGCCTCGATAGCTACGTTTGCAGCGTTCAACGAGTCCGACAGAGCATTAAACTCATCTGCAAGATAACGATGTGCCTCAACAATTTTAGCTGAGTCAACAGCAGCGTTGGCAGCATCAAGTTCGGCCTGAGGTAACTTTGCGCAACCTGATGCCAGAACAACCATCAGCACAAGGGCCGAAATTTGAAATGCAATTTTTTTCATTTGTGTTTTTAAATTTTAATTGGAAGAACTAAATAACCTTTTTTCATATATAAAGCATACAAATGGGATGCCAAACTCTTTAAAAGCTAGATAATCAGACGATTGTAATAGCGCGGACATAGGTAATATCAACAGTAAATGCAAAGATTATTTACAACATGTAAACAATACTTACACATGAAAGTGTGAGTTAGTTATAGTAAAAAATCAGGGGAGTCAATCTAAACTCGTTTGTGTTTTTCTATACGTTCATGTAGCATTACACGAGATATGCCCAGTAGCTTTGCTGCTTTAACCTGGTTTCTGCCTGTTTGGACAAGTGCCCACTCAATGAGCTCTTTTTCTAAAGCATCAACTGCAAGTCTGTAGATTTCGCCCTCTTTGCCCAAAATAGATGGGTCAAGATATGAGACAAGCTTTGGTTGTCTCTCTTCCGGAGCTGAGATTTGTATCTCTTCACCTTTAGGCGAAATTTCCGGCTCTATAATATTTCCCTTAGCAAGAATAACAGCCCGCTTAATTACATTCTCCAGCTCACGAATATTTCCCGGCCAACTGTACTCTTCGAGCTGTTTAAGTGAATCCTGACTTATCTCTAAAAGTGCTCCCAATCTGCCCCCGGAGTGTTTTTTAAGAAAATGGTGGGTAAGCAGAGGAATATCATCCTTCCTCATTCTAAGCGGAGGCAGAGATATCGTTATTACTTTTAAACGGTAGTAAAGATCTTCACGAAAAGATTTTTCGACAATATCCTTCTCGAGATTTCTGTTTGTAGCTGCAACAATTCTTGCGTCAATCCTTAAGGTCTTACTACTGCCCAAACGCTCCAGTGTCCCCTCCTGAAGAACCCTTAATAGCTTAGATTGAAGAGAGAGAGACATATCTCCAATCTCATCAAGAAACAGAGTACCTCCGTCTGCCTCCTCAAATTTCCCTGCCCGTTGTTTGTCTGCTCCTGTAAATGCCCCTTTTTCGAAACCAAACAGCTCACTCTCCAGGAGAGATTCCGGAATTGCTGCACAATTTATTGCAATAAACTGTTTGCCCGATCTTTCGCTATATTTGTGTATAGCTCTTGCCACAAGCTCTTTGCCTGTCCCGCTCTCCCCCACAATCAGTATGCTCGCATCGCTTGTCGCCACCCGTCCAATCAATTTAAAGACCTCCTTTATTGCAGCGCTCTCTCCCACAAGTGTCTCTTCTGGCTGAACTGAAGCCGAAACGCGCCTCTGGTCTCTGATACGTGCAGGAGTCTCAACTGTTTTTGTTTTTTTAAGAGCATCCTCAATAACAGATATAAGCCGGGGTATGTCAAAAGGTTTCTCAATATACTCATAAGCTCCGTACTTCATTGCTTTTATTACTCTGTCTCCCGATCCGTAGGCTGTTACAATAATTACAGGGGTGAGAGGTGATATCTGCTTTATCTCTTTTAAAACCTCTATCCCGTCTCTACCCGGCATCTCAATATCCAGAATCACCAGATTTGGAAGATAACTTGTGAATGCCGCAATTGCCTCATCTGCATCTGCTGCCTCTTTAAAAGAGTATTGGGGAGAGTTAAGAAGCTTTCGGAAAGAGTATCTTACACTCTGCTCATCGTCTACTATCAGTAATCGGTACATGGTAATTGATTTTATAATTAAACTTCGTGAACAGGGAGGTAGACTCTAAAGATTGCACCACATTCGGGATTGCGGTTATGTGCCGTAATAACTCCTCCATGAGCCAAAGCTATGCTTTGAGAGATAGATAGCCCTATGCCTACACCCATATCGCTTCCCTTTATATAGGGCTCAAAAAGTCTGTTCATTATTGCTGCCGGTATCCCCGGTCCTGTATCTGCAATTGCAATACATATGTAATTTTTATTGAGAGTATCTGACTCTTTATGAATCTCAACAGGGAGATTATCTCTCTCTTTTGTTACAGAGAAAGAGAGCTCTCCGCCCTTTGGCATCACCTCAATTGAGTTGAGAATTATATTCATATAGACCTGTTTTAGGTGAGATGCATCTGCCATAACGTCCCATTTGCACTTGAATGCATTGTTTACAATAGAGATATTATTGGCATGTAGTCTGGGTTTTAAAAGTTTGATAACTTCGTTAAGACTCTCAGAGGGGTTTATCAATGCAAAAACAGGATCGGCAGGTTTTGCAAACTTCAAAAAATCTTTGGTAAAGTTATCTATCCGGTCTATTTCCAGAGAGATAATGTCCAGATCTTCCTTAATAGATTGAGGGATCTCTCCCTCTTCTCGGATTGAGTATACCAGCATCTTAATTGCTGCAAGGGGATTTCTTATCTCATGTGCAATGGTAGGGGCTATTTTGCCAAGGTTGGCATATTTGTTTGAGTATTGTAAAAGCTCTTTGTTACGGGAGAGATCTTCATTTGCCCTGTTAATTTTTTCTATCATTAGCTTAATCCTCTCTCCCAGCTCATCAAGCTCACCTCCGTAGGGTAGAGTCAGCTGCTCAAAGAGCGCCTCTCCCGAGGCACCTCGTACTTTTAAAATCAACTTACTTATAGGGGTAAAGAGAAGTCTGGAGATAAGCCATCCCAAAAGAATCCCGGCAGCAATACCTCCTATACCTAAGGATATAAGGATATTAAGAATAATGCGATTTGAGCGGGCAAGCTCGGTTTGATGTCTGGCTCCGGAGATTACATTGATTGTTATAAACTCATTGCTCTTTTGTTGGATTGTTCCTAAAAGATTCTGTGCAGAGTTGGCAATTAAAGTGTTCGCTCTGCTGATATCTCCGCTTTTAAGAAAAGAAGATGCAGATATAATGTTTTGCTGATAGTTAGAGAAGAGAGCAGATATTTGTTGTATTAAAAAAATCTCCTCAGGCGTATTTGCTCTTCTTCTTGCTCTCTCCAGGTGGAAAGTAAATCTGGTCTGCCTGCCTCTTAATGAGTCAAGCCATATATCAGATTTGTTAACCATATATGTGAAAGTAAGACCTTTAATTGCTGTCAACTCGTTCTCCATCTCTTTGGCCTCATCTACAGTTTCGCGTGAAATCGCTATATTACGTTCGGTCTCTTTTTGCAAATCATAAGTATATGCAATAACCAGAAAGACTCCCCCCATTATAATTGCAAGAGCCAGAAGCACCCGGATAAAGATGCGATAGTTAAAAAAAGCAGGAATGATACTCAACTTATAAAGCCGTAATTTATCTTTGGCGATGCAAATTAAGAATTATTTTCTCAATTTTTACCATTTGATAATCTGCCTTACTGCCAATCTTTAGAAAAGTCTCTGCTTTAATAGATAATTATAATGGAACCGGTTGTAAAAATAATTGACTATATTTACTTGATAGTATTATTCTGGATTGAAAAATCTTTAACTAAATATGGATTCGGGTATAGAAAATATAGTCTCGCTAATATCTGATGGCTATGGAGAGGATATCTCCAGCTATGACCCCTCTTTTGTTATGAGGGTAATCAATAGCAGGGCGGAGTCACTCTCTGTAAACAACTCTGCCTACCTGGATCTTCTCAAAAACAGTAAAGAAGAGTCAAATCTTTTAATCAAATCTCTAAATATAAATTTTAGCATATTCTTTAGGAATACTTTTACATATTCTGTTTTAGATCATGTTGTTATCCCTCTGCTTCTTAGAAGCAGGGCAGGAAGAGAGATAAGGGTATGGTCTGCTGCGTGCTCTTCCGGAGAGGAGCCATACAGCATCGCTATAATTTTTGATGAGCTGATTAATACCCAAAGAGCAGAGTCAAAATACAGAATCATTGCTACAGATATTAACAAAGCAGAGCTGGAGTCGGCCAAAAGAGCGATCTATTCTGCCTCTGCAATTGAAAATGTCTCATACAAAAGGGTTAAAAACTATTTTACAATACAGGATGAGAGATTCACTCTTATTCCTGCAATCAAAAGTTATGTGGATTTCTCATATTTTGACCTTCTTGACAAAGAGGGGAGTTGCCCTTCGGCTAGTATTTTTGGAAACTTTGACCTTATAATATGCTCGAATCTCTTATATTATTATAAAAAAGAGGAGAGGGCCAGAATTCTCGATAAGGTAAAGAGTTGTATGGCGCCAGGTGCCTTTCTTGTGACAGGTGAAGCAGAGAGAGATTGTGCTCTGGAGAGTGGCTTCTATGAGTTCTACTCAGGATCTGCAATATTTAAGAAATAATAAATCTACTCTCTATGAAGATTCGCGATTTTAAGATTGGAACACAACTGAAGATTGGATTTGGATTGATACTCATTTTCATAACTCTTCTTAGTTATATCGCCTGGAAGCAGACTGACAGAATGGGCGAACAGACATCAAAATTGTATAACCACTCACTTGTGGTGCGTCGTGCAATTGGTCAGCTAAAGTACGATGTTCTAATAATTCACCGGGGGATGAAGGATCTGGTACTTACAGATAATAAAGATGATTTACTGGAGATCCTTTCCGAAATAGAGTTCTCAAAATCAAATGTATTGAGCCAATTAGCTCTAATTAAAGAGAGGTTTCAGGGGCCTCCGGAGTATGTAGAGTCTGCGCATGCAAATTTTATAAAATGGAACACAATAAGAGAGGAGACAATAAATATCTACAACTCCGGAAAAGGGCCACAGGCAGCAGGGAGAACATTGAGAAGAGGTGTGGGTGGAGAACAAGTAGATGTTATTCTTGCAGACCTCCTGAGAATAGATAAAGAGTCATATAAAATAGCAGATGAGAACTATGAAAGAACCCTTAAACTCAATAAAACTCTTAATCTTCAATTAACAGTTTTTACCCTCTTTATTCTTCTCATCTCTCTGATAATCATCTATATTCTTATGCATAACATAAGAGCTCCCCTTACAGAGTTATTAAATTTGGCAACTCTTTTTATAAGTGGAGATACAGGTGTGCGCAGCTCATACTCCTCCCGAAACGAATTCGGCCGCCTTTCTGCCTCCTTTAACAGACTGGCAGAGTCGATAGAAGATGAGCTTGAACTAAACAAACGATCGGTAACCATAGCTAAGTTAATGGTTGGAGAGGATGATTCACACCGCTTCTCACATATACTTTTGAGAGCATTGGCCGATTATACGGGTGCACAGATGGGTGCGCTCTATATGCTAAGCGAAGATCGGAGCATGTTTGAACACTACGAGTGTATCGGGATGAACTATGAGGGGTGCAGACCCTTCTCTGCTAAAAATTATGAGGGGGAGTTTGGGAAAGCCCTCTCCACCGGCAAAATTCAATATGTAAGATCTATTCCGGAAGATTGCCGCTTCTCATTCTCTACTGTTACAGGAGATTTCAAACCTAAGGAGATCATTACCATTCCGGTGATCTCATCCGGAGAGTGTGTTGCCATGATATCGCTATGCTCCCTGAGTGGCTTTGACAAGAGCAGTCTTAATTTGATTTTCACAATTCATAATACAATAAATGCCAGAATGAGCGGGATACTTGCATATAGAAAAATTGTAAAGGTCTCGGCCCTTCTTGAGCAACAGAACAGCAGGCTAGAGCAGCAGAAGCTGGAACTAGAGCAGCAGAAACGAGAGTTGGAGTCTCAGAAGAGCGAACTCTATGCACTTACCGATGAACTGACAGAGCACAACAGAGAGCTGGATATTCAAAAAGAACAGCTATCCGAAGCAAGTCGTCTCAAGACAACCTTTTTGTCTAATATGAGCCATGAGTTGCGCACTCCGTTAAATTCAGTGATAGCTCTCTCCGGAGTCTTGGGGAGAAGACTAAACGGCAAGATTCCACCGGAGGAGCATGGTTACTTAGATGTAATATCGCGAAATGGCAAGCAACTTCTGGAGTTAATCAACGATATACTGGACCTGGCTAAGATTGAGTCGGGGAGAGAAGACCTTATAATGAGTGTGTTCAACATAACTACTCTTATTGATGAGGCAGTTGATATGATTTCACCGCTTGCTGTACAAAAGGGTCTTACCATAAAAAGAGAGACTCCGGAGCATGAGATTACCGTAAAGAGCGACTATGGCAGATGTCGTCATATTATTCAGAACATACTCTCAAATGCAGTAAAATTCACAATTGAGGGTGAGATAACAATTTCGTCATATAAAGATGGAGAAAATGCCGTGATTAAGGTTGCAGATACCGGAATAGGTATAGATAAAGATCATATTCCGTATATCTTTGATGAGTTTCGTCAGGTCGATAGTACAAACTCCAAGAGTTACGGAGGATCGGGTCTTGGCCTTGCCATTGCAAAAAAGAATGCACTTTTAATAGGAGGAGAGATACTTGTGGAGAGCACAAAAGGGATAGGGTCAATATTTACTACTCTTATTCCCGCGTATTTTGTTTCTCCGGAAGAGTCAACTACCGGCCAATCCAAAGAGTCATCCGGCTCCCTCAGGCGGATTCTTATTGTAGAGGATACAGAGGCTTTGGTAATTCAGCTTAGAGATATACTTGAAGAGGAGGGGTATATAGTAGACTCCGCTGTCAATGGTGTAGAGGCGTTAAAAAAATTATCGGTTAAGAACCCGGATGCTCTTATCCTTGATTTAATGATGCCGGAAATGGATGGATTTGAAACTCTTAAAAAAATTAGAGAACAGAAAAGAACATCTATGATCCCTATTCTGATACTTACTGCAAAATATCTGGACAGAGAGGAGCTATCCCAACTCAAACACAACAATGTGCAGCAGCTTATAAGAAAAGGGGATATCAGCAAAGATCAACTGCTAAAGGCCGTTGAGACAATGATAGGTAAAAATATAAACTAAACCATTAGTAACAATGGCAACGATTCTCGTAATAGATGACAAGATTGATAACCTTATAGCAATTAATGCGATCATAAGTGATGCCTTTCCAAATGTAGAGGTAATAACCTCTACCAGCGGAGAGGAGGGAGTTAAGCTTGCAATCTCCGGTGAGCCCGATGTGATTCTGCTGGACATTGTAATGCCCGGGATGGATGGTTTCGAAGTTTGCAGACAAATAAAGGGGATAAAGAGTCTGGATAACATACCTGTTGTCTTTGTTACGGCTCTTAAAGAGAGCCGGGAAAACCGTATCCGGGCACTTAATGCAGGTGCAGAGGCTTTTCTTTCTAAACCTATTGACGATACAGAGCTTACAGCTCAGATTAGGGCAATGTTAAAGATAAGGGAGGCAAATATCAATAAAAGAGATGAGAAGCAACGACTGGAATCACTGGTGGCAAAGAGAACCGAGAATCTGGAGAGAGAGCTGAGAGAGAGAATTGCAGCCGAAATATTATTAAGGAAAAGTGAAGAGAGGTTCCGACTACTTATAGAGCAGATGGAGCAGAGTCTTGCTGTTCATGAGATCATTCTAAACGACACCGGAGTGCCTGTAGATTACAGATTTCTGGATATAAACCCGGGTTTTGAAAAACATACAGGACTAAAAAGAGAGAATCTTATTGGAAGAACAGTACTTGAGGTTTTGCCAAATACCGAGAGATATTGGATAGAGAGATACGGAGAGGTTGCATTAACAGGAACCCCGGCAACATTTGATGAGTTCTCCCGTGAGTTAAACCGATACTACAGCGTAGTCGCCTACAGACCCCAAAAAAACCAGTTTGCTACAGTAATTACGGATATCACAGAGTATAAACTGGCCGAAAAAAAATTACTTACAAGCGATAAGATATACAATCATGTT
>JAUYTB010000269.1 GCA_030695305.1 Bacteroidales bacterium | reverse complement strand
GTCCTCTAACTTATCTGCAGCAGTGGTATTGGGCCTCTGGGAGTATTGAAACATAAAAGATGTGTAGTAGCCCGCCTCCCGCATAATAGAGAGTGTATCCAGATGGTCCTGAAGGGTCTCTCCGCAGAAACCTGCAATGATATCTGTGCTTATTGTAGACTCAGGCAGCATCTTCCTGATCTTATCCAGCCGGGAGAGGTACTCTTCACGGGTGTACCCTCTGTTCATACGCTTTAATATGGCATTACTCCCGGATTGCACAGGAAGGTGAATATGGCGGCAGATGTTAGGGTACTTTACCATTGTGGTAAGAACAGAGTCATCCATATCTTTGGGGTGAGATGTGGAGAAACGAACCCTTAGCTGAGGGCTTATTTGTGCAACCATCTCAAGAAGTTTCGAAAATGAGATATCCTCCCATTTGTATGAGTTTACATTCTGCCCCAACAGGGTAACCTCCTTATAACCATTCTTAAAAAGATCTCCGGCCTCATTTAGAATGGTCTGCGGGTCTCGGCTTCTCTCCCTCCCCCTAACATAAGGAACCACGCAATATGAGCAGAAGTTGTTGCATCCTCTCATTATTGAGATGTATGCAGATACTCCGTTCTTGTCCATCCTTACGGGCGAGATGTCATCGTAGGTCTCCTCCATGGAGAGGATGGTATTTATCTGCTTCTCTCCTGTTGCAAGGCCATCCAGCAACCGTGGCAAATCTCTGTAGGAGTCGGGGCCGGCAACAATATCTGCAACCCCGTGCTCAAGAAGTTTCTCCTCTAGTCTCTCTGCCATACAGCCGAGAATCCCAACAGAGAGAGATCTCTTCTTACGTTTTAATGCCCTGAGATGCTCCAGCCGGGACCAAATCTTCTGCTCTGCATTGTCACGTATAGAGCATGTATTTATCAGGATTAAAGATGCGTCGGTCAATTTATCGCACAGTGAGTATCCCGATTGTTGAAGAACAGAGAGAACTACCTCACTGTCATTGACATTCATTTGACAGCCGTAAGTTTCAATATATACTTGTTTAAGTTTTTTGTCTAATATAGGTTTTACGGAATAGAATTTGTTTGTCATCACCTAAGTTAAATATTACGCAAATATATGCTTTTTTATACCTTTGCGGTAATTCAAACCCTAAATTATGAAGAGATTATTCTATCTGTTGCTGGTTATGACCGTTCTCTCTACCGGCTGTTCTAAACTTGGAGATGTAGATGTAGAGGAGATAGGTATAAAGAGCTTTCGTCTTATTAATACATCAACAGCACTTATTGAGCTGGAGTATAAAATAAACAACCCATCCGGGCGAAAGATCATTCTCAATAGTGGTGAGGGGTTGCTTAAAAAGAGCGGAACAAACTTTGCAAGAGTTTACCTTATAGAGGCAGATACTATAGTCGCGAGAAAAGAGAGTGTCAATACTGCTCTTTTTCGTGTTGAGATACTTGATCCCCTTTCTCTTTTGGCAATGGGACTTAATGTCTCCAGGTGGCAATATAACGATTTCCGTATAGATGTAAGGGCCATAATAAAAATCGCAGGCAGGGGAAATAGGACAGTCAGATTCAAAGATATTCCTCTGGAGAATTTGGCAAAAAGATTATAGGTTTAATTTAATCGGGAGAATATATTTGATTATGAGAAATATCACTATCTGTTTTTACTTAACTCTGCTCACTTTTCTGTTTAGCGGAACACAATCTGTAAGCTTTGCCCAAATCGGATATGAAGCTCAGGACACCATTTTAAGAGGTGTTTCGCTTGTTGATTCTTCATATCTTAACAAGAATATTTTTTCAATTATCTCCGAACCTTCCATTAACAGAAGTAAGGTCACAATCAAGCAGAGCCCTCATATTGCTCAGGCAGTATATAATCAGATTTTAAACGCATCTCTCAAAAAGGTTAACGGATACAGGATAAGAGTATTTTTCGATAATAAACAGGATGCAAGGGCTAAATCACAGGCACTTGAGCAGTCAATACCCACACTGTTTCCGGGAGTGGGTGTATACAGGACATACGATAACCCCTATTTTAAGGTAACCATAGGAGACTATCGCTCCAGATCGGATGCCATGAGAATGCTCAGAAGGGTAGAGGGGCTATATCCCACTGCATTTATTGTGCGTGAACCAATAAATTTTCCACCGCTTGAACAGCTCTAAACACCCTTGATTCTCCACCATTTTGGCTGGAATCTTATCGCAAGTCTCTTTAGAGGGGTGATATATCTCTCAATTTTTTCGGGATATATATCAGATATATTTATCATAATACCAGTCTCTTCAACACCTCCGAAACCATCATTTATTGCAGTCCCGAATACCCTCATAGAGGGAGATAGGTTCATATAAGAGTTTATCAGCGGAGGTATATTCTCTCCCAGCCCCCTAACCTCCTTTGAGAGTTGCTTATACGCCTCTTTATAGTCGGTTTGCGAAAAGAGCTCTTTAAAATATGGATTCTCCTTGTCGTAGTCAAGTGAAGTTATAGGTATTACAAGCCCGTCTTTATCACTAAAGTATTGATTAAGAAAACTTAAAAGAGTATTTCTTGCAGTTGTATTATAAGAAGAGTACATAGTAACCTTACCGAAAAAGTACTTTATATGAGGATACCTCAAAACCAGGGCACCTAGTCCGTCCCATAGATTGTCTAAGGCGTATAGCCCTTTCCTTCTGATATTTGTGCTCTGATAGTTGGGCTGGATAAAGGACCTTCCAAGCTCAATGGTAAATGGCAGATACTCTTGAACGAACTCATCAGAGAAGTTAAATAGCTCTCTTGTAGCCATATGGTGCACATCCAAACCGGAACATTTGATATATCGGTAACCACCAAGTATCTCCATATCCTTGGGATCCCATACTATCAGCTGTTTGTAAGGGTTTTTTGAGTCGGTATCAAACTCATCCAAATCAATAGACTTACCGGTTCCCCCTCCTGCAAGGCGGAATGAGATCTCCCTTAACCTGGCAATCTCTCTCATAGTATGCGGTGAGTCGTGTGCGGTTACCTCATAAAGTTTGTTATCGCCTTTACGGGTATTCCTTATAAATTTATCGTTAGTAAGCTCATCTGTTATCAGCTTTCTGTCAACGGGCATTATTACTGCTTCCATAACCTCTTTTTAATGAATAGACACTCTCTCTTATCTCTCTGTTCCATAAGGCGGCACTCTTATCGTTTGCCAAACTCTCATGAGGAACAGGTTCACCTATATAAACATCAAACTCAGCATTTCGTTGCCGGAACATCTCCCTGGGCAACAGAGCGATCTCAAAGTTGAATTTAATTCCAAGCCATTTTCTCAGATTTGCAATGCGATAGAAGAGCCCTGAGTTGCGACCCTCAAAAAATACGGGAAGAATATCTCTCTTGTATTTTAACGCCTGATTAATATAGCTTCTCTTCCATTCAAGATCTTTTATTGTCCCTCCGCTCAACCTGGAACAAAGTCCTGCAGGGAAATAGAGGACCTGGTTTCTCTCCTGGTAGCACTCAGAGATCATCCTTGCAACTTCCGGGCTCTGTTTCCCAAACTTATTTACAGGAATAAAAACCGGCTTAAGAGGTTCTATATTGTATAGTATATCATTGACTACAAACTTTATGTTTTTAAAAATCTTTCCAAAGAGATCTATAAGAACAACCCCATCCAGACCCCCCAGCGGGTGGTTTGAAGCAATAATATATGTTGCATCATGGTTAAATTTCTCCAACCCATGAACATTGTATCTGATATTCAACTTTTTGAGTGTAGCTCCTGCAAACTCGGTCCCACTCAAATGCCCGTATTCACTCAGAATTTCGTTTATAAAATCCTGATGGATCAACCTCTTTAACCAGTTTATAACAAAACGGGGTATAACCTTAAGTAGCCGTGGATTTTTTCCGGCAATTACACTCTCAATATCAATCCTCATTTTACTTATCTTTCCACCCTATCAATAGGGTTGTTAGCCAACCGCGAAGTTAAATAAAAATCATATCTTTGCACAAATGCTCCAAAATATATGTTAAAACAGGGACTACAACAAAAATTAATGCAGAAGCTCTCTCCGCTTCAAATACAGACTATCAAGTTGTTGGAATTGCCGACACTGGAGTTGGAGCAGAGAATAAAAAAGGAGTTAGAGGAGAATCCTGTTCTGGATGAAGATTCAGACAACGATGATATGGAAGATGGCCAGGGAGGAACGGTATCTTTGAGCGACTACTCTGTGGATGACCAGATCCCTTCATATAAGTTATATACCAACAATCAGGGAAAGGATATTAAGCCCCAGTATAATGTTTTTTCGGTGAAGGAGAGCTTTCACCAATCTCTGCTTACGCAGCTTGGTTTTAGTCAGATGGACTCAAGAGAGAAATCAATAGCAGGCTTTATTATTGGTAGTCTGGACGATGATGGCTATCTGAGACGAGATCTTGAAGCTCTGGCCGACGATATTGTGTTTCGTCAGGGGATTGAGACAAACGAAAACGAGCTTGAGTTAATATTAAAAAAGATTCAGGAGTTTGAACCGGTAGGTATAGGAGCTCGCGATCTTAGAGAGTGTCTGCTTCTTCAGATAAGATCCGGAGAGCTCTCTGTTGGACAGAAGCTTGCAGAGAAGATTTTGGAAGAGCATTTTACGGAGTTTACAAAGAAACATTACCAAAAAATCATG
The DNA here is from genome assembly GCA_030695305.1 of Bacteroidales bacterium. Classification (GTDB taxonomy): domain Bacteria; phylum Bacteroidota; class Bacteroidia; order Bacteroidales; family UBA932; genus Bact-08. The sequence goes on along the minus strand of JAUYTB010000269.1, from coordinate 9,193 downwards.
TCTCGCCTCTCAATTTCGGAAGAGCAACTCAGGGAGGCAATTGAAGAGATAGTGCGGTTAAATCCAAGGCCGGGTGGTCAGATAGATGACTCCTATACAGAGCAGGCACAGCAGGTAGTCCCCGATTTTCTTCTGGACTTTAAAGATGGAGAGCTAATAATGACCATGCCTAGATTCTCTGTGCCCGAGTTAAAGGTAAACAAGAGGTATGCGGATATGCTTCTGAGTTCGGTAAATTCCGACAAATCGGGAAAGGAGGCAGCAACTTTCGTAAAACAGAAACTTGACTCTGCAAAGTGGTTTGTAGAGGCCATAAGGCAGAGACACAACACTCTGCATAACACAATGAATGCTATAATAGACTTTCAAAAAGAGTTCTTTATAGACGGCGATGAGACCAAACTGAGACCTATGGTTCTTAAGAATATTGCTGAGAAGACAAATCTGGATATCTCCACAATCTCAAGGGTGGTAAACTGTAAGTATATTCAGACCCATTTTGGAATATATCCACTTAAGTACTTTTTCTCAGAGGGTCTTATGACAGATTCCGGAGAGGAGGTCTCAACACGTGAGATCAAAAACATTCTTGCAGAGAGTATTGATGTAGAGGACAAGAAGAGACCACTTACAGACGAAGAGCTTGTTGCTGTTCTGCACAATAAGGGGTACAAGGTAGCAAGAAGAACTGTTGCCAAGTACAGGGAGCAGCTTAATATCCCTATTGCAAGACTTAGAAAAGAGCTTTAAACTATATAATATGACCAGATTAATCCCGGGACTTATTCTGATAGTCCTGTTAACCGGCTGTAAAATGAAAGAGCAGGCAGATTTAATAATAATCAATGCAGATGTATATACGGTAGACAGTACCTTTTCCAAATGTACTGCAATTGCCGTTAAAGATGGTATAATTCTGGATACCGGAGATGATGACTTTATCTTGGGACGATATCGCTCGGGAGTTATTAAGGATTTAAAGGGGTTGCCGCTCTATCCGGGGTTCAATGATGCACACTGCCACCTCTTTGGAATGGGGCTTGGTCTATCCAGGGTAGATCTTAGAGGCACTAAGTCATTTGATGAGATTCTCACGAGGCTATCTCAAAGATACAACGAGAGTAAACCTAAATATTTGGCAGGTGACGGCTGGGATCAGAACCTATGGGATGTTAAGGAGTTTCCAGATAATAAGAGGCTTAGTGAGATGTTTCCGGATATACCCGTTGTTCTTTCGCGTGTAGATTTTCATGCCGTAATTGTTAATGATGCTGCAATAAAAGCTCTTGGCATATCTCCGGGAGATATATCTGTGCCGCATGGAGAGGCCGTAATAAAAGAGGGGCGTTTTACAGGTCTTTTTCTTGAGGGTACAGCAGACAGGTTCAAATCGGTTTTACCGGAGCCGGATAGAGAGGAGGCAGAGAGAGTGCTTCTTGCCGCTCAGCAGGAGTGTTTTAAATATGGGCTTACATCTCTTTCTCATGGAGGAGAATCTCTCAATATCATTGAGATTATGGATGATATGTACAAGGATAACCGACTTAAAATAAGAACCGACGTCTGGCTTACTCCGGATGACAAGAATCTTAACCGGTTTACATCACCATACAGAAGCGGAAGGATGAGGATCTCGGTTATAAAGGTTTATGTAGATGGAGCATTGGGGTCAAGAGGAGCACTTTTGCTGAACCCTTACTCAGATATGCCATCTGCCAAGGGAATTAAGGTTATAACAACAGAGGAGTTTAAAAGATTGTGTGAGTGGGCCTATACTCATGGATTCCAGGTTGCAACACACTGTATTGGTGATGCGGCAAATAGAGAGGCTCTAAATGTTTATGCCGGATTTTTGCAACCGGGGAATGATCTAAGATGGAGAATAGAGCACTCCCAGGTGATTCATCCGGATGACTTCCAGCTTTTTGGCAAATATTCAATAGTACCCTCTATTCAACCCACACACGCCACATCCGATATGTTATGGGCAGATGAGCGTCTTGGCGATCGGATAGAGTATGCATATTCATACAAAAGACTACTGGATCAGCTTGGGTGGATACCTTCCGGTACCGACTTCCCGATAGAGGAGGTTAATCCGATATATACCTTTTTCGCTGCACATTTCCGTAAAAACCTCGATTTTATTCCCGAAGAGGGATTTCAAACAGAGAACTCTCTCTCAAGAGAGGAGGCGCTAAGATCAATGACAATCTGGGCCGCCAGGGCATCTTTTGAAGAGGCTCAAAAGGGTAGCATAGAGAGAGGAAAGTATGCAGACTTCACAATCCTTGACAAGGATATCATGATAGCTGCAGAGAGAGATGTTCCGGAGATAAAGGTTCTTATGACTTTTGTAGCAGGGGAGTTGGTTTACAACTTGCTTCCGTAAGCAAGATCTCCTGCGTCTCCCAGCCCGGGAACAATATAAGATTTTATTGTAAGCTCTTCATCGATAGCTCCTACCCAAAGAGTTGTACTCTTATGAGGCAGGTGTCTGGAGAGGTACTCAATCCCTTCTGTACTTGCAATAGGGCATATTAAATGAGTATACAGCGGAGATTCGTTTTCGCAAAGCTTATTGTAGGTCAAAACCAGAGAAGATCCTGTGGCGAGCATGGTGTCTGCCAGCAGTAGTATCTTTCCGCCAACGGAGGGGCTGCTTGCATACTCAAGATGAATAGTGAATCTGTTATCCTTACCGTACTTTCGGTAGGCAGCAATAAACGCATTCTGAGCTTTGTCAAAGATACCAAGCATACCGTGATGTAGGGGTAATCCTGCTCTCATTATGCTTGCAATTAAAATATTATCGTCACAAGTACTGCATTTTGCTATCCCAAGAGGAGTCTGTACATCCTTAGCACTATAGTTTAATACCTTGCTTATTTCATAAGCAAAAATAGCTCCGATCCTCTCGAGATTAACCCGGAATCTCATACTATCTTTTTGAGTAACAGAGTCCCTGATCTCTGCCATAAAATTGTTTAGCGCAGAATTTTTTTCGCTCAGGTTTATGATTTTCATTGTGCAGACATTTGAAAGATTTGCCCAAAGATACGAATTTATCAGATGATTCCATCGTCGGCAAAACTAAAGTATCCGTCACCGGCAATTATCAGATGGTCCAGCAGTGAGATATCAAAAAGAGATGCGGCATCCTTGAGAATCTTGGTCTGCACCTTATCATTCTCTCCGGGATTTGGATTTCCTGACGGGTGGTTATGAATAAGAATAATTGAGCTGGCAAGCTTCTCTAGAGCACTTTTAATAACAATCTTTACATCTACAACGGTTGCAGAGACACCCCCTATACTAAGTCTCTCTTTTGAGATCAGTTTATTTGCCCTGTTCAGATACATTACCCAACACTCTTCGTGACTCAGATCGCGCAGAATAGGGCTGATTATTTTAGCTGCATAGGCAGATGATTGAATCTTTGGCTGCTCTTTGCCGTTGGATGTCTGAAACCGCCTGAAAATCTCAAATACCGACAACAGGAGTACCGCCCTGGAGGGGCCGATTCCTTTTATTTTGGTAAGATCTCCAAAAGAGAGCCTACCAAGCTCCCTAAGATTGTTTCCTGCTGCAGAGAGAATCTTTCTGGAGAGGTCAATTGCGCTATCCTCCTTTGTCCCGGAGGATATAAGTATTGCAATAAGTTCTGCATCACTCAGGGCTCCGGCCCCCTTGGCTATGAGTTTTTCTCTCGGCCTCTCGTCCTCCAGCCACTCTTTTATAGGTAATCTCTTCTCCATCCCAGATAAAATAAAAATGCTCCCCTAAAATTGGGGAGCATTTTCCATTCATCTCAGACAAATCGTAAAATTTAACCTAATTTGTTAACATAGGCAGCAATACCGCTTTTTAGATTTGCTGCTTTGTTTTTGTGAATTACATTAATCTTAGCCAATTTATCCAACATTGAAGATACTTTTGGTAACATAGCCAATGCAGCCTCTTTCTCTGTTGTGTTTCGTAAAGCTTTTATAGCATTACGTGTGGTACGTGCATAGTACTTGTTATGAACTCTGCGCTTCGCGCTTTGGCGCGCGCGCTTTTCTGCTGATGCGTGATTTGCCATTTTGTAAATTTTTTTTCGTAGTCCGTAGGGGAATCGAACCCCTATTGCAAGAATGAAAATCTTGAGTCCTAACCGTTAGACGAACGGACCGTTCAAAATCTAGTAGATCTATTCATTAAGAGCAGATGCCTTTTCGATCTTGGGAGGGCAAAGGTATATATTTTTTTTATTCGTGCAAAAAAATCTTTAAAAAAATTCAAAAGAGTAGATGAGAGACTCAACCTGACGGAGATAATTTCTCTTGTCATACCTTGGAGCATAGACAAATGACTCAAGAGCAATTATGAACTTATTCTCTTTGTCAAGAAAGAAATGGCTGACAAACGGGCCTCCCATAAAGTCATTCTGAACCTCCCACAATCCCCTGAGTTCTGCAAAGTCACGCTTGTTATAACGTATCCACCTCAAGCCAGGTTCTATCAGAAGATTTGTAGTCATATAAGATTTATCCACAGGTCCCGGGATGTTCCTTCCAAGAATCTCATTTCTCTGTGAAACGAGGTTGTCAATAAAGAAGTCAGAAGAGTCGCGATAGGGGAATCTGTAAACAAGAACGCCCTGATTTGTATATGTTGTCTCATAAGATATCCAGATAAAGTTTTGGGTCCTCTTCTTGAGACTATAACCTTTAGGGAAGTAAGGTGAGCCCCCGAACTCCTCTGTTACAACACTCCTTAAGCTTTTGTCTTCATACCTTTTTGCATTCTGAATGTTTCTGTTTCTCTCCGCCATAAGAAGCGCACCCGAAAGACGATCCCGCTCTTTTTGCAAAAGGGTTGTAATCTCATCCTCACCCGCTCCTGTTATTGTAACAACAATCTGTGGAGCTGCCCACACATTCTCCTGAAAGATTATCTTCGGCTCCCCCTGAGATGGGATAATCTTTACGATTATAATGTTTCGGTGGGACTGAAAAATGCTTGTAAAGGCATTTTCCGGGATGTTTACCAGTGTAAACATCGGCTCTTTTTGAGGAAGAAAGGGTTCGTCAACTGCAAGAATCCCCCTTATGGCAGATCCTACCTCACTCTCCCAGTTCCCTTTGTGAATAACCACAACAACCTCTCCGGCCTTTCCGCTTATACTTGGCATCAGCTGAGGCCCTCCGGTACATTTGCACGAGTGGAGAATTACAGCTGCCACAATCACAGGTAACAGTCTAAATGCTTTCATATCATTTTATTTAAAGAGTCTGTATATATCGTTTCCAAAAGCAAGGAACATGATTCCAAAGAGAATTAGCATACCGGCTATCTGAGCATACTCTAAAAATCTATCACTTGGTTTTCTCCCGGTTACCATCTCGTATAGCACAAACATAATATGTCCACCGTCAAGAGCCGGGATAGGGAGCAAGTTTAGTACAGCGAGCATAATTGATAGCCAGGCCGTAATGTTCCAGAAGACATCCCATTGCCATGTGGAGGGGAATATCTTTCCTATAGAGATAAAACTCCCAACAGATTTATAGGCTTGGGTCTTTGGCGAAAAGATTAGACCCAGCTCCTTAAAATAGTTGCGTATTGTTGTTATGCTCTTAGAGAACCCGGCAGGCACAGATTCCAGAAGTGAATATTGGTGCGTTGTTAAGTGAAAGAACTTACTAAGGTCACCTTCAAGAATTATGCCGATTCGACCTTCCGCATCAATAAGGAGCTCTTTCTCTACAACATCCCCGTTACGTAGAATAGAGAAAGTGGCACTGCCGCCTCTCTTCTGTGCAAGTATCTGCTGAATATCCTGAGTTACGACTGCTTCTACTGAGTCAATTGCAACAATCCTGTCGCCGCTGTATAGCTGAGAGGCGTTAATGGAGGTGTCCGGAACACTCATAATTTCAAATGGGAATCTGAGGGTGAACATTCCCGGAGTGGAGAGTATTGCAGGGATATAGGACTCCTCTATGGCGATATTAACAGTGCTGTCTCCCCTTATGACCTTTGCGCTTCTTGCCTGATTTCTTGCAAGAATCATCTGAATTTCATGAAATTTATCTACATCAACTCCGTCAAATGATACTATTATGTCTCCGTTGTGAAAACCTATCTCCTGTGCAAGCTCATTGCATTGTGCTCCATATATTGCATCACCGGTTTTAAGATACTCCTCACCCCAGGTTACAAGGGTGGCCGAATATATCAGTATGGCAAGTATAAAGTTGAAGAGAACCCCGCCAAACATAACAAAAAATCTCTGCCATGCGGGTTTGCTGCGAAACTCCCATGGTTTTGGTTCTTGTTTAAGTGTTTCACTATCCATAGATTCGTCTATCATCCCGGAGATCTTGCAATAACCTCCCAAAGGGAGCCAACCAATACCGTATTCGGTATCGCTGTTTTTTGGTTTGAACTTCACAAGTGAAAACCATGCGTCAAAAAAGAGGTAGAACTTCTCTACCCGTATTTTAAATAGCCGTGCAAAGAAGTAGTGGCCAAACTCATGGACCAGAATAAGTATGGAAAGAGCCAGAATAACCTGGACTATCTTTAGAATTGTATCCATTTAATTAAGTAGTGCTTTATATTTTATTAATAACTGATTTGCTGTACTTCTGGACTCTCTGTCGGTCTCATATATCTCATCAATAGTAGGATCTGCAATATATGGAGCCATATCTATCACCTCCCAAATTATTGCAGGTATAGCGTCAAAATTGACCTCACCTTTGAGGAAGCTCTCTACCACAACCTCATTTGCAGCATTCATTGCACAGGGGATATTTCCTCCTCTCTCTATTGCTTTGTATGCAATGGCAAGTGCAGGAAACTTCTCTATATCGGGACTGAAGAACTCAAGCTGCGATAGCTGTGCAAAGTCTATTCTCTTTGTGTTAAGCTTTATTCTGTGAGGATAGGAGAGTGCATACTGGATTGGAAGTCTCATATCTGGGATGCTTAGCTGGGCAGTAACAGATCCGTCGGAGAACTGCACCATGGAGTGTATAATAGACTGAGGGTGAATAACCACCTCAATATCTTTTGGTTTAACGCCAAACAACCAGTGAGCTTCAATCATCTCTAGCCCCTTGTTCATCATGCTGGCAGAGTCTATTGTCACTTTTGGCCCCATTATCCAATTTGGATGGTTAAGTGCCTCTTCTGGTGTTGCTCTGCTAATCTCTTGGGCATTTTTTCTAAAGAAGGGACCTCCGGATGCTGTTAGGATTATCTTTTCAATTTCTGCTCTCTCTCCCTGAAGACATTGGAAAACAGCAGAGTGTTCTGAGTCTACCGGTATTATTGGGGCTTGGTACTCTGCAGCAAGTTTCATTATAATTGAACCTGCGGCCACAAGCGTCTCTTTATTTGCCAGGGCAATAGCTTTTCCCGCCTTGATTGCAGAGATTGTCGGCTCAAGACCGCTGAAACCCACCATTGCAGTGAGCACCATATCAATATTCTCTCCTCTTACAAGTGAGCAGATAGACGATATGCCGGTAAAAACCTTTATTCCGTGACCGGAGAGAGCAGCTTCGACCTGGTCATATTTAGATTCGTCTGTAATAACAACCGAGTTTACATTGTGCCGGATTGCCTGCTCAATTAGTAGCTGAGAGTTGGTGTTAGCTGTAAGAACCTCTGCGATAAAAAGATCCGGATTTGCCGAGATAACCTCCAGTGCCTGTCTGCCGATAGATCCTGTAGAACCGAGGATAGCTATTCGTCTCTTCATATGGGAGGTTTTAGAATTTTATGTATTTTACAGGATCTATAGGAACCCCTTTATGCCATAACTCAAAATGGAGATGAACACCGCTGCTTAGTGTGCCGGTGTTTCCGACAAGGGATATTGCAGTTCCTGCCTTTACCTTTTCTCCCGACTTTTTAAGGAGTTTGGAGTTGTGTTTATATATCGAGATAAGATCATTTTCATGCTGAATCTGAATGGTGTATCCGGTCTCCTCTGTCCACGCCGACATTATTACGGTTCCGTCCAGAACTGCCGAAACAACAGAGTTCTCCTTTGCTGCAATGTCTATAAAAGGATGGTTTGTGGCCAGATTAAATCCATTGGAAATTATACCCTTAACAGGAGGGAAAAAGTGCAGCCCCTCTATCTGTTCAATTTTTCTGTTTCCACCCCCAAGATTAAATTGCTCTTGTCGCAACACCTCTTCTCTGAGTAGAGAGTCCTCTTTTGAAACCCTGGCGGTGAGGTTTGGAGTTAATTCAGAGTCGGAGGAGAGAGATTCCGGGGTGAGATTTTCAAGGTTAAGTGGTTCTAACCCGGTAACAATCCTCTGTATATTATTGAGATGAAAGTCCCACATTCTTATTGCCTGTTCAAGAGAGTCTGCTTTAAGGGCATTCTGAACTATAGCCCTTCTTGTTTGGGCATTAGGGTATCCGGGAATAAACTCTCTCAGGGGTGTGAATGATATTAGAAGCGTTACCGATCCAATAATCAGAATCACTGCCATTGAAACGCTTACAAGTGTCATTAATCCGTTAGCCCGAAAAACAAATATCTCTTCGTGCGAAGTGTCGTTGAATACAGAGAAGCGAAATTTGCTCCTTAATCTGTTTCTCTTCTCCTTTTTTATTCTTACCATTGCGAATGTATTACTCTCCCTCCACCTTAACAAAGATCTCTTCGCTCTGCCATAACCCGTGCTTGTTACAGTATGCCATGGCAGTAAGTCTTAAGCTAACTTTAGGGATAAAGATAAATTCAGTCTCTATATGTACCGGGTTATCTCCAAAGCTTGCCCTCTGAAGTTTCATCTCACCAATGAGTGTCTCGAGGTTCCATAACTGGATATACTCAAAGTGGTGATCTTTGGCATTCGGGTGTTTGATGCTCTTCCCGATTACCACTTTAACCCGAAATGGCTTATCCCTTTCAGTCACAGATTCACAGATGATTACAGGGCTGTGTTTATCGGCATATCCGCGAACTTTTTCGCTTGCGCCTGCAAAATCTTTGTATGCAAATAGTCTGGGCATAGTGTTAAATAAACCTTCAAATGTACGAAAAAAAACTAACTTTGCATCATGGATAGAATTGTTGGAATTGACTATGGTAAAAAGAGAACAGGGGTTGCGGTAAGCGATCCCCTGGGGATTTTTGCCACTGCACTCGAGACAGTTCCATCTGCAAACATTGTCG
>JAUYTB010000256.1 GCA_030695305.1 Bacteroidales bacterium | reverse complement strand
CTCCTGACTCTGCATAATCTGTGAGAAATTTTTGAAGATGAGGTGGAAAAGTCTCAAATCTTCCCTCATTTACGCCCCTTCCAATTTTTGTTTTAATCTGTTTTCCCAGAATTACGTCTGTTATAGAAAATTCAGAGAGGTTTACCGGGTTATTAATCAAAGCATCTCTGCTTATTGATATAAATGAGTATCCTGCTTTTGCAAATGCTTTTCCGTGAATATAAGGGTAATCGAAAGAGTTACCTGCAATTACCTTTGTCTCAAAATCGGAATATGAAGCACCAAATCCAGGAGAGTCATCATCCATCCATGGAATCTCCCTGCGAAACTCATATTGACTACCTATATATGAAATATCATTAATATATGGCACTCCAAAATCTTTATAGTCACTGAAACCTGCAAAAGCAGTGTCCTTTGAAGCAAAAGATGCAGGTGCTGATATTCTGTCGAATGCATTAATGATCAATACCTTTCCTATTTCAAACGGAGCTTTGTACACAGATATTATCTCAGAAGGGAAACTCTCTCCTCCCTTATTAACAGCAGTTACGCGAAAACTGTATATCTTTCCTCTCTCCAGATTCATAGAAAACTCCTCCCTCTCCACCAGAGTCCCATTGTCAAATCCATTTCCGTCAATTCTAGTGTAAACGATATATTTTTCCGGAGTAGCAGTGGGTTCTAAATAGTCATAAACAGCAGACCATGAAAGCTTTAATGTATCTCCTTGTAGTGAACTAAAGAGCCTGTTAACAGGAAGTGGCTGAACAGTATATGGCAGCCCAGATTGCTGGCTCAAAAAACGAAGCATACCTTTATATATAGAGCGACTGACATTAAACCTGAAATCAGGATCGAGTCCATATCTCATGTCAGCAAAGTTCTGATGTGAGAGTAGCTCAAGAAGCATTGTCGGAACAACCGGTGATCTTGATTCAGAGTAGGATCTGTCCCAAATACCTCTTCTTTGCCAGATAGGTTCATACAGAGACCTGATATCATCTACAATTTGAGTTTGAATAATATCAGTTAGATGTCTTGAGTCAAACCGGGGAGATCCGTCCGGATATGTCTCTGATTCGTTAGAAAACCTGGTATATATACCAAGTGTTCCTACTATTGAATCATTGAGGGTAGTTCCAGCATCTGTGTGAAAAGCAAGAGCAAGATCTACAGGGATATTGTATCCGTTAACCTTTGGATTCTTAGCTGATCCGCCGGTTATTACATTAACCCAACGTCCTCTGGACATATAGTCGTCATTGTAGTCGTTTGCATTTTTGTTAGGCGAATATATTGTATCGCTAAATCCTGCCCATTGAAGCCAGTATCTGGCACCCTCTGTAAAACGGGGATAGTTACTTATTTCTGCATCTGCCTTATATCCAAGGTCAACAATTTCAATAGGTTCGGTTGAAGAGCTCTTCCTGTTTAGCTCAGATCCTCTTTCAGCAGGTTGGCGTGCAATATTCCCCGCCCCACCTCCAAATTTTACAGCATCTGCCGAAACTATCTCTCCTTTTTTTCCGGTGAGATTAGAAATAGCCAGATGATTTCCAGAATCTCTCCCTTTATTAAACCGGAATGTTCCTAAGTATATCCAGGTTGATCCTCCCATTTTTTGATTTACTGTAAATTTGGTTTCACCACCAGCATGATAAACAGTATATTGAGCAGATTCAGTACTGTTTGGATATGATTGATATGAGACATATACAGCATACTCTCCACTCTCAGGAATATCCGGACTCCATTTAATATAGCTCTCAACTCCTTTCTTAATACTTTCACAAACACGGGCAGTACCCATTGTAAATGGATTCTCACCTGTTAAGTAATACTCTTTCGGGTTTGAGAAGCCCGGTATTCCGGAGGTCATCCAGCTCTCTTGACCGCTGAATTCCGAGTAGCCAGTCATACTAATATCGTTATCTACAATTATCTCGTGGATTTGAGTATCTCTCTCTCTTGGAAGAAGCACATTTGCTCCGGCATTCTCGAGCATCGGAACCAAAAAAGGAACCACATAAGATTGCGTGTAAAGATCCTCAACTGTCTGAAATATTCTTGCTCTCTGCCACTCCCATCTTAGAAGTTTTTGTTCGTAATAGTAACCGTGACTCTGCCACACAGCGAGATGACGGCCATATAACCCCTCTGTTATATTAAATGCTTTTGAATTGTTTGTAACCAATATCTTAGCCCTATCTGCATCTCTGCGTGCTAATCTGGCTGCCCTTCCGGTTTTAACTGTAGATCTCTCTTTATAGAGCGGAGGAATAAAATCTTCAAGATAGGATCCGTTAGAAATGATGGCAATATCCAAGTTTTGGTACTCAAAAGGAACCATCGATTTTACAAGAGTTCGGATATGATTTGCACTTTCTTCCCTGATAGGATATTCCGAAAGGGGAGAGTTAAAATATATCTTAAGGGTACTGCCCCAAATAGAGACAGAGTCTACTCTTATCTTGCCTGTTACAAATGCCTTTTTCTTTAAAAACGATTGGAGGGTATCTGCAATTTGTGTAAATCTTACTCTATCCGGGTTTTGTGTATAGGAATTATTGCTAAAAATTAATAACCCTATTATCATTAACAGAGCGCACCTGTTTCTCATAATTATTAGATTTGGCACAAAAATAGTCAAAATTATCAGACAGAATAAAGGGTTTTACTATAAATACTTAACTTTGTACAATACAATCCATAACAATCGATGAAATGAGGTCAAAACTGAATCTGGCAAATTTGCCCACAAAAATTATTAAAGCAGAGAAGCTATCAAATGAGCTGGGCCGCAATATTTACATCAAAAGAGATGATCAAACCGGTAGTGAAATATCCGGAAATAAGATAAGAAAGCTAGAATATTCATTGAAGGAGGCAGCTGAGAGGGGGGCAACAACCATAATTACAACAGGGGGTATTCAATCTAACCATTGTAGAGCAACAACGGCGGCAGCAACTATTCTTGGTTTAAAAGTGGTTTTATTACTAAGGATTTCTGAATCCCCTAAAACAGAGGGTAATTTTTTCCTAAACAAAATCTTTGGTGCTGAGATTCGTTACTGTACACCGGATGAATACAAGATTTCCCGTAATGAGATTATGATGAGCATTGCACAAGAGAAAGAGGAGATGGGTGAAATTTGCTATGTGATTCCGGAGGGAGCATCAAACGGGATTGGATCTCTTGGATACTTCAATGCTATGGAGGAGATTATACAGCAGGAGAGAGAGATGGGGATTAGATTCGATACTGTTGTGGTTGCAGTAGGTTCGGGAGGCACATACTCCGGACTCTCTTTAGCCAATAAGTACTATAATCTCAAGAAGAGAGTTATTGGATTTGCTGTTTGTGATACAAGCGAGTATTTTATTGAGAGAATTGATACTATTAATAAAGAGGCAATTCCACTTACAGGGAAAAAGATAGAGATATCTAAAGAGGAGATAGAGATCAATGACAAATATACAGGAATCGGGTATGCATTAAGCACTCCCGAGGAGCTTGAGTTCATTAAAAAAATCGCAGTTAGCGAGGCTGTGATTCTAGACCCGGTCTATACGGCAAAAGCAATGTACGGTCTTTATAACGAAATAAAATCCGACAATTTAAAATCGTCGGATAATATTCTCTTTATTCACACCGGAGGGCTTTTTGGACTCTTTCCAAAACAGGATCAGTTCAGTTTTTAGATGATACAGCTCAATTCTCCTTCATATAGGGATAGAGAACCTCTACAGGTGAGATAAATGTCTCTTTAATTGTACGGGGGCTTACCCATCGTATAAGGTTAAAACTTCCGCCGGCTTTATCATTTGTTCCGGAACCCCTTGATCCTCCAAAAGGCTGTTTGCCCACTACAGCTCCTGTTGGCTTATCATTTATATAGAAATTTCCTGCTGAATATCTGAGCCGGTTACAGATATCAGCTACAGCTACCCGATCAGATCCGAACACAGCTCCTGTCAGTCCGTACGGAGATGTTTGGTCACAAAGGTCAAGAGTCTCCTCTAGTTTGGAATCTTCATAAATATATGCAGTTAGTATTGGTCCAAAAATCTCCTCCTCCATAGTTTTGAAGTGGGGGTCACTGGCGAGTATAAATGTTGGTTCAATAAAGTACCCAACCGATTTATCATAGTTGCCACCGAAGATGATTTTTGCCTCCCCGCACTCTTTTGCATAATCAATATAGGAGACTATATTATCAAAAGAGCTCTCATCTATAACAGCATTAATAAAATTTGTGTGATCACACACATCTCCCATTTTTACCTCTTGCGAAATTCTTAATATCTCTTTCTCAATTGCAGGCCATAATGATAGAGGGATATACATCCTTGAAGCAGCAGAGCACTTTTGTCCCTGGTATTCAAAAGCTCCGCTAAATGCTGCAGTAGCGACCTCTTTAGGATTTGCCGAAGAGTGTACAAAAATAAAATCTTTTCCTCCGGTTTCACCCACCAGTCTCGGATATGATTTATACTCAGCAAGCTTCTCTCCGACAGAGTTCCATAGAGAGTTGAAAGTTGAGTTAGATCCTGTAAAATGGATACCTGCAAGATCTTTTGATGCTATTACATGTTTTCCTATTTGAGCGCCACTTCCGGGAAGAAAGTTTACAACGCCTGCAGGAACACCTGCCTCCATGAAAATCTTCATAAGGTAGTAGTTTGACAATATCGATGTTGTGGCAGGTTTCCAGATTGTGGTATTGCCCATCATAACAGGAGAGAGATTAAGATTGGAAGCTATTGATGTAAAATTGAAAGGACTAACTGCAAAGACAAAACCTTCAAGAGGCCTGTATTCCATTCGGTTAAGCTGATTATATGATGAAATTGGCTGGTTTTTATAAATCTCTGAAGCAAAAAATACATTAAATCTTAAGAAATCGGCAGCTTCGCACACTGCATCTATCTCCGATTGGTATATATTTTTACTTTGCCCTAACATGGTTGCTGCATTTAATATGGCTCTGTATTTAGTGGTAAGAAGTTCGGCAACCTTTAACATAACAGAGGCGCGTGTAGTCCAGTTGAGGTCAGACCATACTTTGTGTGCAGAGATTGCAGATTCTATTGCTAAATTTATCTCTCTCTCACCTGCTTTATGGTAGATAGCCAATACATGTTTATGGTTATGAGGCATTACAACTGTAGATGTATCTCCTGTAAAGATCTCTTTACCACCAATAATCAGAGGAATTTCAATAATTGATTCAGATTGCCTTCTAAGCTCTTTGTCAAGAAGTTCTCTCTCCTGACTACCTTTCATGTACTCTTTTATAGGTTCATTGTTGGGCAAAGAAAAATTGTAAATAGAGTTGTTCATAGATGTATGGAATTACTAAATTGTGAAAATAAAATTTTGGATTGCATATTTGTATGCAACAAATAAAAAACAAATTCGTTTAATAGGTAGAGAACGAGATTAATGAATTTAAATCCATTTTTTATGAAAACTCCCTCCCATGAGGAAATGATTTATGATGAGTATCATAAGAGATTATATTATACTGCACTAAGGATTCTTAATAATCAGTTTGAAGCAGAGGAAGTTATGCACGATACGCTACTTAAGTATTTTCAAAAAAAAGAGACCTTATCCTCTGTAAAAGAGAAAAGTGCTTGGATGACAAGAGTTTGCGTAAATTTGTCGATAGACAAACTCAGGAAGAGAGAGTCAGAGCTCTTTAGATTAATGAATCAAGAGGTTGAGACTAAAACTGAGGCACTCCCGGAGTCGCAAACAGATGAGGAGTATTCATATAAAGGAGTAACTGCAGAGATGGTTAAGAGAGCTCTAAACAAACTAGCTAACGGTTACCGTCTGATACTTTCGCTTAATCTCTTTGAAGGGTATGACTATGAGGAGATTGCACAAATTACAAACCTTCAGGAGGTCACTGTCAGATCTCAGTACATTAGAGGCAAGGCAAGATTAGTGATGGAATTGGAGAAAATGAGATTTGGAGAAAAATTGAATAAATAAGTAAGTAAAAATAAGCACAGAATTATAATACAAATAGATATGGATAAGCTTAAAAATATTATAGAAACTAACAGAGATATCTTTGAAAGTGAAGAACTTCTGATTGGTCATAAAGAGAGATTTTTGAAGAAGAGTAGAGATTTTAAAAAAAGAAAAACTCAGGTAAAACAGTTCAAAATCTATCTTCTCGCTGCTGCAGCTATTACATTTATGTTGGTGACACCACTAAAGAACATTATGATAGAGTCTAAAAGCAACAATTACTATCTATCTCTTTTAGAGACAAAGAGCTCTGCCGTATACGAAATGGCTAATGGTCTGGATACTTATAATCGTGATATGGTTATTAATACTCTTGAAGGGCTTATTCATGAAGCAGTCCCTTTTGATTCGCAACTTCCGGAAGAGTTAAACACTAAAGAGAGAAGAGAGCTCGCAGGACTCTACTATAAACCAAAAATTGAGGGGGTCGAGAGATTAAAAGGATATGTTGGAGAGTTGCTTTTGAATAAATAGATATTAATCGTAAATAATTAATCTGCAGATTATTAATATATTAATTAAAATAATAAAAAAGTCAAATTAAGATGAAAAGATTATCTCTGTTAATCGCATCAATGTCATTAGTGATGATGTTGTTTGCACAAACAACAAAAAAAGAGTTTAACGTTTCTGGTTATGAATCCCTGAGTGCCGGTGGTGTCTTTAGTATTGAACTGATAAAATCCTCAAAAGAGGGGGTAACAATTGAAACTGAAAATAAAGATATCATGGAGTACATAAAGGTATCGGTCTCCAACAATACTCTTCACCTCTCTATGAACTGGAAAGATATGCCATCTTCAATCCAAAAAAAGATGAAACCTGTAAAAGCGGTTGTCTATATTAATGAACTAAAATCAATAAATCTTTCCGGCGCATTACGTTTAAACAGTACATCAATCTTCAATCCTGCCCAATTTGACGCAAAGATTAGTGGAGCAGTAAACATTAATGGATTAGAGATAAATACAGAGAGTGCCAAAATCAATATAAGCGGAGCATCTTCACTTGTACTCAAGGGAAAAATGGGTAAGATAACATATATCATATCAGGTGCATCTAAACTAACTCTTGATCAAGAGATCGGATCTCTTATAGTAGATGGAAGCGGTGCTGCTAAGATAGATTTTACAGGCTCATTCAACACTGCATTATTATCTTTTGCAGGGGCGGTCAACAGTAAAATAAGAGGAAAGGGTGCAGATGAAGTACTTCTCGAAGTCTCGGGTGCCAGCAATTTTAATGCAGTCGACTTTCCTGTAAAAGATATGT
>JAUYTB010000169.1 GCA_030695305.1 Bacteroidales bacterium | reverse complement strand
ACAGCGGGAGTAATCCGTCTGTAGTGACACTATTACTTTGGCAGATAGCAGTAGTGGAGGCAATATCTGTTAATGATCCGGTCGTTACTGTAGCAAGAGATGGGTGTGTATATACTAATGAATAATTGGTGTATGCTGTCCCTATGCTATTGACTGCAAATGCTTTGTATTTATAATTCACTCCTGAGACCAGATTGTCGAATCTTATCTGAAACTTTCCGCTACCTGTTCCTGAAGTACGATACTGATTATTAAGTGTTGGAGTTGTCCCATCTGTAGTCCAGCAGATTCCTCTCATAGTAACAGGAGAGCCACCATCATCCAACACATCTGCCTCAAGAATATAGGCCCCTCCGGGAACAATCCCTACTTCATCAATATTGATATATGGAGCAGCAGTTGTTGTGGGGTAAATTTTATTTATCATATTTATATCCTCCTCGGAGAGATTGTCTCTGTTTGACTCCCACGCAGATTTGTCACTCTTTTTAACCAATGTAGGTTTATCATTCTTACTGAAGGCCGTGGAGGTATATAGCATTATAGAATTAAAGTCAAAAGTATCAGCAGGTTGGACATTTCCCTTACTCATTTTTTCGAAATTGTGTTCTTTCCCTTTAATTATATTTGTGTCTATAACAATTATATATTTATCTCTGTCCGGGCGACTTTGCTCGTGCTTCAGTCCAATAGCATGGCAAATCTCATGGATTATTGTCCCGGTAGTTGCCCAATCTGCAAGCCATATTTTTTGCTCACCTCCAATTCTTCCTACATAAGAGGAACATCCGCTCTCATCCCATACAAATTTAACATAATGGTCATCAGAGATAGAGGGGATAAATTTCAATTTGGTTTTAGATTCAATTGCCGCAATTGCAGCCTTAATTTTGGTTTTACTTACCTTATTATCTGTTTTATAGAAAACTCTATTGGCAGGCCAGTAGTTTATTGTGGATGTAATTGCAACACCCTTAGTCTGCTGATCTTCCGGAGCCGAAAGAATTATATCTCCCTGATAAACTTTAAAACCATTTACCTCGTTACAATTAACCGTCTCCCCATCAAAAATCGCAGTGGCAGGTGTCCCTGAAACCCCCGGGAACATCTCCTCGTTCTCTGCAAGTGTCTCCACCCCTTTTGTCGTGAATGACACTTCGATGCCATACGAGGTCCCTGCACTGTTCACTGCATAAGCTCTTACATAATACTTGGTATTTGGGTTTAAGCCAGATATATTGCTGGTAAAAGCTTGTGACCCGGTACCATTCTCTGTTTTGCTTCCATCTACAGTTGGGTTTTGAGCCGTACCCCAGCAGACCCCCTTTTGTGATATTTCACCCCCTCCGTTTGAGGTTACATTGCCTCCGCTGCTTGCAGATGAGGTTGTTACAGAGTTAACCGATACCGTAGTAACTGTTGGTGCAGTTGCAGATGTTGCAGTTGATACCTGACTACCGTAAGATGTGCCAACACTATTGGTTGCATATGCCCGAAAATAGTAGGTTGTCCCCGATTGAAGTCCGGAGATGATTGTAGAGAATGATCCCTTTCCGGAACCATCCGTAGAGTGGTTGTCAGTAACTGTAGGGTTTTGATTGAGGCTCCAACAGACCCCTCTGGCAGTAACCATTGCACCTCCATCGTCTGTTACGTTTCCCCCGCATGAGACCCCGGTAGGAGTTATATTTGTTAAAGAGGCTGTTGTAACCGAAGGTGCAGTTTTTGGGGCCTCTTTTTTACAGCTTATCACAGATGTAAAAATGAGAAATGAAAGCCCCAGCATAAAAATCCCGGCTGAATTTTTCATATCTAGTAAGTTAGGTATTTACACAATAATTCGAGCTAACACTCTATAATTCTGTCCCCTTTAACTCCCTCCACACCCTCTGGAATCCATATAAAATCATACCTAAGATAACTCAATTATTTAATAATATCAAAAATCTTAATATATTGTGTATTGGAACTCACTTGTAAATTGCTTATAGAAATTATATACATAAACAGTATTATGATGAACGAACAAGTAACAAAATACATATCTGAAGCATCAGAAGAGCAGAAAAAAATCATGGAGATACTCCGCTCAATAATTCACCAAGAAGCTCCGGATGTTAAAGAGAATTTTAAATGGAGCCGACCCGTTTTCTCAACAGACACAGACTTTGCATATTTTAAAACATCAAAGTCATATTTAACCTTCGGCATCTTCAAATTCGAGAAAATTAAAGATTACGCAACCCTTTTAGAAGGAACCGGACAAGATATGCGTCATATAAAAATTAAAAAA
>JAUYTB010000246.1 GCA_030695305.1 Bacteroidales bacterium | reverse complement strand
AATCACAACGGGCATGTCCAATCCTCATCCGCTCACAAGTTCGCTACTTGCGGCTGAGTATGCCCTACTTGTGATTAGGGGTTGTTTGTTAGCCGGCTGAGTAAAAATAATCATGCTGTGAGATTTGCTTGGGTAATGAATGGAGAATGGTCTTTGCCAGAGTTTGATGTAACTATTTAATATAAAAACATATAAAAATGCCAGTTTTCCAATTTTGGGAAACTGCGTTTTTGATCTATCTAATTAACATACAGATACATCAAACTCTGGCAAAGCGATCCACAACCCTTGCCAAGGTCTCCCTGAAGGTGTCCCTGTAATTTCCACAAAAGTCTTTAAGGTCCACAACCCTTGCCAAGGTGTCCCTACATGATAAAATATTTGTTTCCCATTGTATCAAGAAAACGAAAAAAATCTGATGCACTTATTACTACGCTTGCTCTGTTATCGTTTGGATGAAAGCTGAGGTATTCACTGTTTTTAAACGATTTATCAATAAAAAGCGTCACGTGCTTATCTGTATCATTTATTAATCCGAATGGAGTCACAGAGCCGGGATTAACACCCAGGAATCTCTTCATTCTCTCTTCAGATGCAAATGAGAGTTTTCCCTGTTTAAGGTTCTGTTCTAAACTGTGAATATTCATCACACTATTGCACTCCAATATTACCAGATAGTGCCTGTTCCCTTTATGATTTCTAAAAAACAGATTTTTACAGTGAGTGCCGGGAAGATCTTTCCAATAATTCATTGCAACTTCAATGGTGGGTAACGGAGGATGAAACCATATTTTGTAATCGATTTTTAGACTCTTAAGAGATAATAGCACCTTCTCAATCCTCTTCATAGAGATTGAATCAATCTGATCTTTATAAATTGAATTATTAACTAGCTCATCTTTATATTTTGAATCGTGATCTATCTCATCTTTATATGTTGAATCGTTATATGAGTTCATACTTTTTGAATTTATCCTATTAAATATTTACAAAAATAGTCACAAACTACACTTTTCTAACACTTAAGTAAAAACTTTGCTATATTTACGCCGCTTTTCATCAACCAAAACATAAATCTATCACATCACACTATCAATAACTTATTTATTAACCATGCGAAAAAGAGTTCTAGTTGTTTCATTATTGACGATACTGGTGCACTATGCATCTGCACAAGGGAGTATCGATTATAAACACTTTGTCGATAGTGCCGACGGGATGTCTAATCTTTATAGAGGCACAGCCCCTCTGGAGTATAGGTTTATACATACAGGTACATATTATGCCTATTCAGATGTTTTTGTTAAGGGAGAGGTTAAGTATAACGATAAGCTTTACACCGATATTATGTTAAATCTAAACAGCCATTTAGATGAATTATATATTTATTTAGAGGAGTCCTCCAGACAAATACTTCTTAACAAGGAGTTTGTAAATTACTTTAAGCTGGGAGATAAAAAATTCATAAACTTAACTGAGAGAGTTTTAAAAGATGATAAAACTGCTCTAAAAGGGCTATCTGCCGGATACTATGAGATTATGTTTGAAAATAAAAATGTCAAGCTATTAAAGAGAACAAAAAAAATTTATGCAGAGAGGATAAACCACTTTGCCAGTTCTGTTACAAACAGTAAGCTAGAAAGAATGTTTCTGCCATCGTACACTTATCATCTCATAGGGGAGAAGAGAGGCCAATTTGTAAAAAAATACAGGGATATTCTCTCATTTTACGGAGTAAGAAGAAAAGAGGTCAATCAGTTTGTCCGGAGTAGAGGCCTGGATATAAGAGAGAATAAAGATATCGCCCTTACCGAAATTGTGAAGTTTATTGAAACATCAGGTATTACCCAAAGAAAATGAAAAGAATCATCTTACTTATTGCCGTATTTGCAGTACTATTCAATATAGATACAGTGGCTCAGGAGAGCGGGACTATCAATCTAAATAAAGTTGGCTTAGATTCCCTTAGAAAAGTGTTTGAAAGAAACACCGGTATGGGTCTTTTTTATAAAATGGACTATGGAGAAGATAGTATAACTCTTAGTATACGTACCACACAGAGTGGTTTTATTAACGATCTCTCCAGGGAGTTTGAGAAGATAGGGTATTCTATAACTCGAATTGGCAACTCCATTTTTATACTTAAAGGAATTGGCATATTGTCTGATTTGCCTGCTGGATATTTTTCCGGGGAGTCTACGGAGAGTGTTTCTGGAGATCATCTTAGAGCCGTTACATATAGTGATAACAGTGCAAGGTCAGAAAACAAGATCTATAGAATTGGAGATCCGAACATCTCTCATTCAGAAAGCAGAGCACTTCTAAGAGGGTATGTAAAAAATCTTGATTCAGGAGAGCCATTGGCGGGAGTATCTGTAATGGTGGAGAAACCCCACTCTGTAGTAACTACAGATGCATTTGGTTTTTATAGGATGATTATTCCAAAAGGAGAGATAACACTCGTTCTAAAGGGTTATGGTTTAGAAGACAGCAGACTTATGCTTGAGGTTTACGGTGACGGTGAAATCGACATTTTCATGAAGGATAAAGTATATCCACTCAAGGGTATTGTTCTTACAGCAGAGAGTACTCAAAAGATGAGAAGTACTCAGATAGGTCTTGAGAGAGTCCGGATAGACAGAATCAAACATGTACCTGCCGCTTTTGGCGAGGCAGATGTTATGAAGATTGTTCTGACTCTTCCTGGTGTGAAATCGGTTGGAGAGTCTTCCGGAGGTTTTAATGTAAGGGGGGGAGCAACCGATCAGAATCTTATTCTGTTTAATGAGGGTACGATATACAATCCTACTCACCTTTTTGGCCTTTTCTCGGCATTCAACCCCGATGTTGTAAATGATATTGAACTTTATAAAAGCACAATACCGGCCAAATACGGAGGAAGAATCTCATCTGTTCTTGAGATTAACAGCAGAAATGGAAACAGTAACAAGATTACCGGATCTGCCGGACTTGGACTGCTTACAAGTAAATTCCATATTGAGGGACCAATCAAGAAAGAGAAAACCAATTTTATCGCGGGATTGAGAACCACATATTCAAACTGGATACTTGGTTTATTACCTCCAGAGAGCGGATATAAAGATGGAACCGCATCCTTTCACGATGTAACGTTAGGGTTAAACCATAAGTTTGACAGCAGAAATACTCTCTATCTATACGGATACTACTCCGGAGACAGCTTTAATTTTAGTGCAGATACTAGCTACAGCTACCAGAATATGAACTTCTCCCTTAAATGGAGGAACATGATTAATGATAAACACAATCTTGTGGTTAGCTCAGGATATGACCAGTATAGCTACAACACAGAGGAGAAGGGGAATCCGGTTTCTGCCTACAATATGAAGTTTAGTATCAGGCAGATGTTTCTTAAAACAAACTTCAACTGGCTTATAGACGATAAGCATTCTGTAAATTACGGTCTTAATACTGTCTTTTACAACCTGACACCAGGAGTTCTAAATCCTTTGGGAGGGGAGTCGCTCCTCACACCCAAAAGACTCAGTGATGAGAATGCTCTTGAGATGGCACTGTATATAAGTGACAGCTGGAGTATTGCAGATAAATTCTCGGTGGATTTAGGGTTAAGGTACTCTCTATATTCTGCTATTGGTCCTGCAAATTATTATAAGTATGGAGATGAAGAGAGAGGTGAGTCATCTATTATTGACTCTGTAAAAGTTGGAAAAGGGGGTTTTGTAAAACCTTTTACAGGACCGGAGTTTAGAATCTCTGCAAGATACTCCTTTAATGATGATCTCTCTGTAAAAGCAGGTTTTAACAGTATGAGGCAGAATATCCATATGCTATCTAATACATCTTCGGTATCACCGACAGATATATGGAAATTGAGTGACGCCAATATTGACCCGCAAAGAGGGTGGCAGGCAGCTGCCGGAGTGTATAAAAACGCACTTTCAAGAAGAGTGGAGTTATCTCTGGAAGCATACTATAAGGAGATGTATGACTATCTCGATTATAAGAGTGGAGCTATTCTTAATATGAACGAAAATATTGAGAGGGATGTACTCAAGACAGAGGGTAGAGCGTATGGTATTGAGTTCCTGGCTAAGAAGCCGCTTGGTAAACTTAATGGATGGTTCTCATACACCTACTCACGTACGCAGTTAAGGGAGAGCGGGAAAAAAGAGGTCTATAATATCAATAGAGGAGACTGGTACTCGGCATCATACGACAAACCTCACGATCTTAAGATTATTGCAAACTACAAATTTACACAGAGATTCAGTGTCTCTATGAATGTAGACTACTCTACCGGAAGGCCTGTTACAATCCCTATTAGTAAGTACTATTACGGAGATGGATACAGACTCTTCTACTCCGACAGAAATGCCTATAGAATTCCCGATTACTTTAGAATGGACTTTTCCATTAATATAGAGCCAAGTCATAATATAACGTTATTGACACACAGTACTATAACCATAGGGGTGTATAATCTTACCGGACGTAAAAACGCCTTTTCGGTATATTATGATACCAGTCAGGGGTCTAAAATCCAGGGGTACAAACTTTCAATATTTGGAGCTCCCATCCCATACATAAATTACAACATTAAATTCTGACATAAGAGAGATGAAAAATAAATATAAATATTCTGCAATCATTGCCTTTGGACTACTTGTCGTCAGCTGTATCACTCCTTTCGAACCTGTTGGAGTAAGAGATATCGATAATATGATTGTAATAGAGGGAGATATAATTCTAAATGACACTACTAAGGTTATTATAAGCCGATCTCTTGCTCTTAACGATCAAAATAAGATTAACTATATCTCCAGAGCTTCTGTTTGGGTAGAGAGCGAGAGCGGTATAAAATATACAGCTACAGAGGTAAAAAGAGGAGTTCAGATTCAATATCATATTAAGACTATGGGGCTGAACCCATCTATGAAATACAAACTATGTGTTTTAGTCAGCGGCAGGAGGTATGAGTCAAATCTTATCTCTGTTCTTACAACACCACCCATAGATTCAATCGGATACAAAACTGATTTGGAGAGGATGAGTGTAACATTTTATGTGAATACTCATGATCCGCTAAACAGTACTAAGTACTACAAATGGAGCTTTAAAGAGGATTGGGAGTTTCACTCACAATACCTTTCTGTTTTTGAGTATAACCCAACAACCAAGAGGGTGAATGAAATTACTATGGACCAGAATCGTTACTATTGCTGGGGAAAAGGGGTCTCTTCCTCAATTATGATTGCCAGTACAGCCCATCTGAGCCAGGATAGGGTATTCGAAAAGCCGCTCGTCTCTATGGGCTCCTCCGACATGAGAGTCAGCTATATCTACTCAATGGAGCTTACTCAGATGGCAATATCGAAAGAAGCTTATATCTATTGGGAGAATATTAGAAAGAACTCAGATGATATTGGAGGAATATTCTCTCCTCAACCTAGCGAAATTCAGGGAAATATTAAGTGTGTAAGCAACCCTTCGGAGAGAGTTCTTGGTTATATTAGTGCCGCTGTGGTAAGTAAGAAAAGGAAATATGCCTATGGTGTAGATATGGGAATATATACACCACCTAAAAATTGTGAAAGTGTAAATGTTGGACCGGAGAATCCTGTCAGTATTGAAGAACTCTATCTTACAGGTTATGACGTAGTAAGCTACTTTGAAGATACTAATGAGAGTTATTGGGTGACAAAGAGATGTGTAGATTGCAGAGTATATGGAACAAAAAACAAACCGGCATTCTGGCCTACAAATCATAAATAGTAATCAATATTTCTGAACTTCAAATAAATAATATCAGACCCCAATGAAAATTTTTAATCATATAATAACTACTCTGTTAATACTCTCGTTTAACTCGTTTAATCCAACCGGATTGCTGGCACAGAAGCGTGTGGCAGAGAGGATATACCTTGCGACAGACAGGGGTGCCTATATAGCAGGAGAAGATCTATGGCTCTCTGCATACTGTGTGGATATATCTGGGGCTACAGAGTTGTCTAATCTGAGCTCTGTTGCATATTTTGAGTTACACAATATCAACTCTGTTGCACTAGTTGGTAAAATAGCTTTGTCCAACGGAAGAGGGAGCGGACACATTAATCTGCCTCCAGGACTTCCAACCGGAAACTACCTTCTCCGTGCCTACACAAAACAGATGTTAAATGAAGAGTCTCCAATCTTTTTTGAGAAAATTATCCCTATATATAATGTTCTTTCAAATGAGAGAGTCCCTGGAATTGAAATAGTAGAGAATACAGAACACAGAGAGTCTCTTAAGGATCTCAAATCAGGGACATCTTTAACATCTTTGGGTCAAGAGAGCCTGATAGATGCCAGGTTCGGAGTTGGTGGAAAGGTCATAGAAACTAACAGTACCGTACCGGTTACACTCATTAACAACTCAAAAGAGATGGTCTCTCTCTCAATATCTGTTTTTAAAATGGATTCAATACACACTCATATTAGTCCGGGTATGTCTTCATATTTCGGACCTTTGAGCAGTGAGAGTATCACGTTTACAGATAAGCATACTCCGGAGTATGAGGGAGAGATTATTAAGGGCAGAGTGAATTGCCAATCAGGTACAAATCTAAAAGACAGAATTGTCTTTTTATCGGCAGCCGGAGGGGAGT
This sequence comes from Bacteroidales bacterium, assembly GCA_030695305.1. Taxonomy (GTDB): domain Bacteria; phylum Bacteroidota; class Bacteroidia; order Bacteroidales; family UBA932; genus Bact-08. Next base: position 1,131 of record JAUYTB010000246.1, on the reverse strand, counting down.
CTGATATCTACACATCTTACGTGGACAGTCTCGGCCTTTTTAGCTTCTATACAAACTCAATTTATGGAGATAGGGAGATAATCCTTGAGATCCCTACCGCAGACTCATCCAGTCTGTTTACATTTGAACTGTTTGACCCTTTTATAAAGAGAGCAGTTGCAGATATACCCGGATTGAAACTTGCAGAGAGAATAGAACACACACTTCGCGAGAGAAGTATTGAGATGCAAATAGGCAGAAGATTCGGAATAGATACATTGTACCACAAGATGAAAATAAACAGGGATCCTCTTTTGAGAACAAAACCTATAGTATATAGACTGGATGATTACACAAGATTCCCGGTTATGCAGGAGGTTGTTATTGAATATGTGCCGGAACTGAGATTTCGTCGTCTAGACGGTAAACCCGATCTTCAGATGAAAATTGATGAATCATTCAATGCAATAACATTTTCAAGGGGAACTACTCTGGTTCTGATAGACGGGATTCCTGTATTTAACCACTCAAATCTCCTGAATTACGACCCACTTAAGGTTAAAACACTATCAATATACCCTGCAAAATATTTTATTGGGATAGCGAGTTTTGATGGAATTGCCTCTTTTCGTACTTATAAAGGGGATTATTCCGGACTCTCTTTTGACAAAAATGTGAGAATTTTGGATTATCAAGGAGTTCTCTACCCGTCAAAAATGACAGCTTCCGGCTTGGATTCAATCAAAAACTTCCCTGATTTGCGCTCTTTGCTTTATTGGGATCCTCAAATAGAGCTCTCTTCTAGAGAGAATATTGAGCTAATTGTAAAGAGTTCATCCCTCCCGGGTACATATAAGCTGATAATTGAGGGTATCACATCCGGAGGCGAGACTTTAGTGTATTCAACGGAGTTCCTTGTAAAATAAGGTGTTCCAAATAAGGTTACATTTTTGTTAGGTTTTTTTTAAGATTTATTTGCGAAATCAGAAAAGTTACTTACCTTTGCACTCCCCAAACGAAACGGGGATACGCCTGAGAAGGCATGATAATAACTGATCTTTGAAAATATTGAAAGACAAGTACAATTTAACAGTAGTACAATAAAGAGTAGAGCGTTAATTCTTTGGAATTATAAACGAGTTACAGGATAGA
>JAUYTB010000168.1 GCA_030695305.1 Bacteroidales bacterium | reverse complement strand
GAGAAGATGATATCGTTCACATTCATATCAGAAACAGCTTCCACCTCCTGTTCCGGATGGTCAAACAGATCCTTGAGTGAAACGCTTCCGTTTGACTCCTTTGATTCCCACAGCGACATCTAATAAGGAGATTGCAAAAATATTATGAACAATTGTGGTGTTTTATCAGGAATATATGCGGTAATTCATCAGGAATTCTTGCGGTATTTCATCCTGAGGGTGTGATAAATCCCGGAAATATCCGGGAACGCTGGAAGTGTCTAAATCTCCATTTTGTCGGACCTGTCGGAACCCCTAAACGTGTCAAAATACTCTTTTTACAACAATTCCATTCTCATCATATTGCCCTGAGGTAACAAAGAGTGTAAATAAAAATTCAGACATATAAAATAAAAAACAGAGTGTTGTAGAAAAAATGTAATTATTTTTTCGCAAAAACTTGATATATATTTAAATATACAATTCATCAAATATGCAAATTTATTTGCATAATAATATATTGTATTGTAGATTTACTAGCGTTAACTGTTAAACATCACTCTATTATTAAACAACCTGTTTACGGGTAATTAAATATTTATATATGAAAATAAATTCAAAAGTATTCGGAGTTTTATTTCTTCTAACAATGGTTGCTGTAGCTTGCAACAAAGATTTTATAACTAGTCCAACGGTGCAAGAAAAAACGTTTATAGAGAACAATGATATGACATTCGTCTCTGCATCCAAGGCTAATAAAATCGCCGAAGGATTCTTTGGCACACTCTCTAATGACCCTGTTACAAAAAGTAGTATCCGCCTTGCCTCAACCGAGACTATTGTAGATCGTAGGAATGAAAACAAACCATTAATGTATGTAATGAATTATGCTGATGGTGGATTTGTTATTATCAGTGCAACTAAGGATTACTATCCTGTTTTAGCTTATTCCGATGAAGGCACCTTTGATCTAAGCGAAGATATGGGAAGTGTGGCAGTTTGGTTGGAAGAAACCGAAGAAGCTATCCGACAAAGCAAGACTTTGGATAAGAAAATCAAGGCAAAAATAAGTAGTATGTGGCGGCGGTATGATCCAACAGGCAATATTATTTCTCATAAAGCAACCACTAAAAGTCTTTCGTCAGAAAAAGACGATGCAATGGCAAATCGGATAGGAGAATTAACTAATATGGGCTATACATGCTATAGTTTAGAGAGTGCTTATACGGAAGGTTTGATTTCATATAATTTATATCAGGCAAGCCTAACTAATGCATATGAACTTGGAACTCCGGAATATCCTATAGTTGTGTTTGGAAATAATTATTCTTTTTCGCAGATTGGTCCTTTGGTTTCCACTCACTGGGAGCAACAGAACTCATATAACGCATTATGTAGTAATTATCCGGGTCCTGCAGGTTGTGGCACAATAGCAATAGCACAAATTATGAAATTCCATGAGTTTCCCTCAACATATGATTGGTCTGGTATGGCTGACATTTTTGCAACGAATGCTACACAAATATTGATAAGAGATATCAACAACAGAATAGGCTCAGGTTCATATGTAAATGAAGAGCAATCAGCTTTCCAATATTTTGGATATAACGCGACTGTTTATAACCATGATCGACAATCGGTAGAATCCGAGCTTTTCTATCATAGACCTATACTTATGGGTGGGTACACTAATAGTTTATTAGGGATTGGGATTGGCGATGGACATAGTTGGGTTTGTGACGGAGTTTCTAAAGAGTATTCCGAAAACTTTCATTATGTAGAATTTCTTATCGGTGATTCGGGAGATTATTACTACGATTATGATAAAAATATATGCGCTCCAAATAACCCAATTTATACTGGAGGATACGTAAGTGAATATTTCCATATGAATTGGGGATGGAATTCTTCTGCCACTCCTGATGGATGGTTTGCTACAAATGATGTAAATACAGTTTTAGGTAATTTTAATCATGTAAGGAAAAATATATATGTATCAAAATAAATATATGTATTATGAAAAATTCGTATAAACTTTTGTTAATATCGATAATAGTCATATCGTTTGGGACAATGTTACTCTTTGGTTGTACAAAACCTAAAGCTAATCCTAAGACTGATGATTATTTATTATTAATCAACATAAAAAACTCCAACGGTGATGATATATTAAAGGAGATTCCTGCTAATAAAAGCCTTGGTTATTTAGTAGTTGAAGATAAAAATGGTTGGACAGGGGAGGTGAAGCCTGAGTTATATAAATTATTTATGATTCAGCCTGAATATTATTACGAACCGAAGGTGTCTTTACCTAAGAACCCGGAGACAACATTGCGTGTAACTAAAACAAATGATAATTACTATCTTGTAATTAAAATCAGTAGTATGACAAGATTGAAATATTATCAGCTTACATTTAAACTTACATGTTTCTATATTTTTGGCGATAATAACGAGCATACTATCGTCTCCTATTGGAACCCAGATGGTTTGTTCAGACCCAATGATGACTATCCACGAGTTGAATGTGACCGCTTAACAATCGATGGTACACATTATCAGGTTAATCAAGAACTTTTTGTCCCTAATTTTAGTGATGAGACAAAAAAACTAATTGCTCCTAACCATAAAGAGAGTGATTTCTATAGGTTTATTTCGGTTGCAAAAATAATATTGTAGAATTTTTCAAGACAAACCATTATTTAGTGCATGGTACAAGTTGGGAAAAGAGAAAAAAATTACTATTAATTTGCACGAGGAGGTAAGAACTGAACCTCAAAATTGATGGTTGCGTAACCGTTTAAGATATTGTATTGGGTGTTTGATCCCCTTAAAATCGGGAATAGTTTCATTCGACAAAATCATTTGTTTTCAAACTATAGGAGCTTGCCCCACATCCGGCATGCGACGGTAAAAAAACGGGCATCTCTACCTGCT
>JAUYTB010000241.1 GCA_030695305.1 Bacteroidales bacterium | reverse complement strand
GGCATTGCCCATGAAATTAAAAACCCACTCAATTTTGTCAATAATTTTGCGCTTCTTACAGTAAGTCTGGCCAATGAGTTGAATGAAGAACTGGAGAATCTATCCGAGAAACTGCCTGAAAAGGACAAGGAATACCTGATGGAAATTACCGGAGACATTCAATCGAATGCTAAAAAAATCAATGAACACGGCAAAAGAGCTGAAAGCATAGTGAAAGGTATGCTCCTTCAGTCGAGAGGTAAATCCGGCGAATTTCAGGCTACCGATCTGAATGCGCTGCTGGCCGAATATGTCAATCTTGGCTATCATGGCATGCGGGCGCAAGATTCAAATTTTAACATCAAACTTGATGCTGACTATGATCAGTCAATAGGGCAGATCATGGTGATACCGCAGAACCTGAGCCGTGTATTTTTGAATATCATCAACAATGCCTGCTACGCGACAAACGAAAAGAAAATCCTGCTCAAAGAGGCTTATAATCCGGTACTTACAGTACAAACAAAAAATTTCGATGACCACGTGGAGATACGCATTCACGACAATGGAAAGGGTATTCCGCAAGCAGTTATTGATAAGGTATTCAATCCGTTTTTTACGACAAAGCCTCCCGGACAGGGAACAGGACTTGGGCTTTCTTTGAGTCACGACATCATTATCAAAGAACATAGGGGAACGATGAAAGTTGAGTCTGCAGAGGGTGAATTTGCTGAATTTATTATTACTATTCCTAAAAATCTGCATTAATTAAAACACTTTATATTATGGAATTAGATTTAGAATTGAAAGTTAAAATTATGGTTGTCGACGATGAGGTTGATCTCGAACCTTTGGTGAGGCAGACTTTCAGACGTCAAATCAGAAGTGGTGATTATGACTTTGTTTTTGCGCACAATGGTCTTGATGCACTTGCAAAACTTATCGAGTATCCTGATATCGGCGTCATTCTTTCAGATATTAACATGCCGGAAATGGATGGTTTAACGCTTTTATCGAAGCTGAAAGAACTCAAAAATCCATCCCTTAAAACAGTTGTTGTTTCTGCTTACGGCGACATGGAAAACATTCGTACGGCCATGAACAGGGGGGCTTTCGATTTTCTGACCAAACCTATCAATTTCGAGGATCTTGAAATTACTATCAACAAAACACTGGAAGAAATCAGGGTGCAACGCAAAGCTGTTTTAGAGCATGATCAGCTGATATCCATTCAACGAGACCTTAATGTGG